>NZ_JAUBTT010000036.1:42271-72034 GCF_036705125.1 Microcoleus sp. B7-D4 | reverse complement strand
CTTGGTGGTACATATGTGGACATATTGGGTTTTTTGAGTGAATTATCTCAGTCTACATCAATTGTCTGCCTTATGGCGGGAAATGTCTAAGAAAAACTCGTCCTGGAGATTACTCCTGGACTGTGCGGGTGAGGTCATCAGTTAGCGACTCACACATAATAAGGTATAAAAAAGCAATGATAGTCCCAACCAAATCAGAAAGCAATACCGAGTTAATTGCAATGCTTGGCAAATTAGCGGCGCTGCGATCGGGTGAACCGACTCGCCTAACAGCGGTTTGTGTTTGAGAACTCCGCGATAGGAATTGGTCCCTCCTAGTTGTACTCCCAAGATGGCGGCGTAAACGCACTCGCTCCAACCGGAATTGGGACTGGCATCTTTAACAGCATCTCTCTGACAAATTTGCCAAATGTAAATCGGTTTGCCAGATATAACGGCTAAAGTAATCACTGTTAGCCGGCAAGGAATCCACGTCAGTACGTCTTCTAGTTTGGCGCTAAACCATCCTAAATCAGTGTATGGCGCTTCTTTGTAGCCGACGGTAGAATCTAATGTGCTGGCTGCTTTGTAAGCGATCGCCAAGGGGACGATCGCACTCGCCCACATCGAGTTAGGATCGATCGGGCGATCGGTAACACTTAATAATAGATGCGGCAGAGCGAACCCAAGTAAGGCATAAAATAGCGGTGCTGTCACGCCATCGACTGCATTCTCTGTTACAGTTTCTAACACGGCTCGCAGAATTTCTGGCTCGGATAAGTTTTCGGTATCCCGGCCGACGTAAAGGCTCAACCTTTCTCGCGCCTTGACTAAATCTCCAACATTTAAAGGTGCTAGCACATCCTCTGCTGCGGCCCTCAAACTGCGACCTGCAAAACAGCTTGCGAGCAAAATGGTCTGTATGGCAATACCTAAAAGAGGATGTACCCAACTAGCAGCTTGGACGATCGACCAACTGACAGTATAACTGCCTACAATCAGTCCGATCGCTAGTATTGTACCAGCACCTCGTAGCAACAGTTGGTGCCGAGATCCAGCGGGACTAGCACCTGCTTCAGGCATTTTACCTGCGGGATTATTCCATATATTAAAGACAAATCGAGTATAGCGGTCGATCGCCCAACCCATCGCCTGCACGGGATGCGGCCAACCCCAAGGATCGCCGATCGAATAATCCAACACCGCAGCTAAAATCAAAACAGGAAATTCATCCGGCATCATTATATATTGTGTCAAACTTGATAGTCCGGCCGAGCAGGAGCGATCGCAATGGTAGCGCAGGTTTTAACTACTGCTACCCTTGCGGAGGCAAGATTTTTGAGCTGCAATTTTAACGGCTGAGATTACTTTCGTCGCGGAGCAAGTGTACGTTCTGCTCCCAATTAACACCGTCAAAGGGTAGGATCTGAAAGTGTTCGATGGCATAGTCGTCAAGACAGCGGACGTTGACATCGAAATGATCGGGATGCGATCGGGGGCGATAGAACGAGTGAATGCCGCAAATTCGGCAGAAAGTATGTTGAGCAGTTCCTGTATTAAATGTATAGGTGGTCAAAACATCTTCGCCACTGAGCAAGGTAAAACGTTCCGGCGGCACAATGAGGTGCAAAAATCCCTTCTTTTTACAGATAGAGCAGTTGCAATCAGATGCTTCGTGTTTGTCAACGGCGACACGGAAGCGGACAGCACCGCAGTGACAGCCGCCAAAGTAGGTAACAAGTGTTGCGTCCATGTGTGCTTGCTGGCGATCGAATGAATGAACTTACCATTTAAATGATAAAGCTAGTTTCTTCCCCAAGAGCGGCTTGCCAACTGCGGACATCATAGTATAAGTCTTCGAGGGAAATACTGTACAGCGCTTCGGCAAGTTTTTTGTGCAATCGGTTCCACAAACTGAATGTTACCCAGTCCTCTGCTTGTGTCGCGTCGGGAAAATGTCGAGGTAAAGGTTCAATAGTTTCACCTACAGCCTCTAAGATTTGTCCTAAAGAGATTTGAGCGGGCTGGCGGGCCAATTGATATCCTCCTTGGGCACCCCGAACAGATTGGACTAAACCGGCTCGTCGCATTTCAATCAGCAATTTTTCTAGATACGGAGCAGGTAACTCCTGTCGCTTCGCTATCGATTTCACCGATGTCGGGCCAAAGCGAGGTTGCAAACTTAGATCCAGTAATGCTTTGACACTGTAGTGTCCGCGTGTGGTTAACTTCATGGGATTTTAAGAGCGGGGCAAATATTCAGCTAGCTGATAGCTGATAGCTTATGCTACCGAGTTTAGAGATTGCTCGCACCGGTTGCAGCTACTCCTCAAGAAAGACTGCAGGTTGTTAAAAATATTTAGATAATAGTGGTTAACAATTGAGCCGATCGGTGTAATATAGTTTTACGACCAGCTATAAAGCTAAAGTTTCTTGGTCAAACCAAAAACCAACCGAGAAAAAATCCGTACACCAGTTGAATATTTCAGGACTCAGTAAATGGCTAAAAAGAAAAATATCGAACCCCTTGAAGGCGAAGATCTGATCAAAAAGGTCAAAGACCTAGAGAACCTTACCAAGGAAGAAAAAGCTAGAGCCTGTGGCTACTACACCGTTACCAAGAACGGCGTAGAACGGGTTAACATGATGAAATTCCTGAATGCGCTGATTGATGCAGAAGGCATTCAGCTAGACGGGAAGCAAAACGGCAATGGACGCGGCGGACGCTCTGCCAGCTATCGGATTAGCGTTCAATCTAACGGCAACTTACTGATTGGAGCGGCCTACACCAAACAGATGGAACTCCAGCCAGGAGATGAATTTGAAATCTCTCTGGGACGCAAGCACATTCACCTGCGCCAAATCGATCGAGAAGAAGAAGTAGCCTAGGCCTTTACCACTTGCTTTGACTTCTTGCTTGAACTGGTTGGTTTGACTTCAAGCATTGACTGCAAGCAGAGAATTGGCTCTGAAATCTTTCTGTGAGCCTAAAACACTATGGCTTCTATAGATGGCAATGGCTCGACAAAAGCCACTGCCACTACTTTATATTTTCCGAGAATACCTATTCTCGACCCCTCGCTATATCCGTTTGGACAAGCGGGGGATCTTCCGCGTAGCAGTTAAAGAGAAGTTCGGCAACGGATTGTGTACCGGATGTAACGGATGTAACGGATGGATGTTCGGCAGCCAATAGTGTACGGGATTTAACGGATGTAATTGATGAACCGAAGAGGTTTGAAGGAAGAATTAGGTTTGGTTGAGCTAGGAAACTCACCAAAGCAAGAAAATGGCGGAGGTATTCTGGGCCAAGAGTGCGTAATACGAGTTTAAAAAAAAGAATGCAACTGTCGGCAAACTCCAAAGCACGAGCTTCCTCATCCATCCCCAATTATTTAATCTAAAATCTAAAATCTAAAATCTAAAATGGTATAAGTCTCGTGCTTGCTCCTGATTTGTGTCTGGGTGGGAGGGGTTTTGATGGCAAGGAAACACCTCGATCGCCCCTAAGTGAAATTACAGGCTGGAACAGTTAAAGTGTTAGGGAGCAATTAGTCATCAGCCTATGCCGTTGCCCCGATTCGCGAGCAAAACTTCTCAACACCAAACAAAAATCTCCCTGCGTCGCCTTCTAGTGGCCTCTTTTGTGCTGCAAATCGTCGCAGCAGTTGCGATTGTCGGGTATCTGTCCTTTCGCAACGGAGAAAGAGCAGTCGAAGAGCTCGCCGAGAAATTGATCGCGGAGACGGGAAAGAGAGTGGAAGAAAAGCTGATTTCTTTTCTCGAACCTACCCAGTGGGTAAATAAACTTAACGCTGAAGCGATCGAGCGCGGTGAATTAAACTTACAGTTAGAAAAGCCGCAGCCTCGGGGAGAGAAGTTCCTCTGGCAACAAATGCGATCTTTTAAAACCATTCAATGGATATCCTTCGGTGCTGAAAAATCAGGGGAATATCTCGGAATTTGGCGCAACCCCACGGATAACAGCTTGCAAATTGTCGCGGCGAACAAGTCTACCAACTTTCACAGCATTTACTACGCTACCGACGGCAACGGCACTCGCACCGATAAATTAAAGGCAGAACCCGGAATCTACGATGCCCGTCTCCGCCCCTGGTACAAAGAAGCTGTCGCAGCTAATAAACCGATTTGGACGAGCATTTATCCGGGTTTTACTCCTGGGACTGTTTTTATTGCTGCTAGCCAACCAATTCGCGATCGAAATGGTAAATTGCTGGGAGTTAGTGCCGTAGACTTTTCGCTCTCGGATCTTCAGCAATATCTCCATCGCATCAAGCTTAGCAAAACGGGACAAATTTTCGCGATCGAACGATCGGGCTTGCTGGTTGCCAGTTCAAGTCAAGAATCACCCTTTAGAAAGATGTCGGGAAAGCAGCAACTGCAGCGGCTGAATGTTTTAGACAGCCAAACTCCTGTCATTCGCACCGCAGCCGAGTATTTGTACGAACACTTCGGGGGCTTTGGCGACATTAAGCAGCGGCAGCAACTGCAATTTAGCCGAGACGGGCAGGCATATTTTGTGGAAGTGCTGCCGTTTTCTGATGTTTACGGTTTGAACTGGCTGATTGCGATCGCAGTTCCCGAATCCGATTTCATGGGGCAAATTAACAAAAATACGCGCACTACAATTTTACTTTGTTGGGGGGCGCTGCTGCTATCGACAATTGCTGGAGTGCTGACAGCGAGGTGGGTAACGCTGCCGCTGCTGCGGCTCAATGAAGCAGCTAAAGATATTGCCGCCAGAAAGTTCGATCGCGCTGTTGCTGTCAGCAGGCTTGATGAAGTTGGGGAATTAGCGCAGTCTTTCAATGAGATGGCAGATCAACTGAAACAGTCTTTTCAAGCTTTGGCAGAAAGTGAAGAAAAATTTGCCCAACTGGTAGAAAATTTGCCCGTTGGAGTCTCGACGATCAATCCGGGCGGCGCAGTTATTTTCATGAATTCGGCTGGAGAGCAAATATTAGGCAGGGGAGAAATGCCCGATGCCACCGCAGCAGAGCTACCACAAGCTTATCAAATTTATATAGCAGGCACTAATCAACTTTACCCGGTCGAGCAAATGCCGTTTGTGCGGGCGTTGAGTGGCTTGGAGGTGATTGCTGAAGATATGGATATTCGCCGAGACGGAAAAAATATTCGTTTGGAAGTGCGAGCGCTGCCGGTGTTTGATGGTGCGGGGAATATCCTTTATGTTATTACTGTTTTTAAAGATATTACGGCTCGCAAACACGCAGAGCAAATATTGGCTGACTACAACCGTACCCTCGAAATTGAAGTAGTCGATCGCACGAGGGAGCTAGCCTCGATCAATGCCCGCTTGCAGCTCGAAATTGAGGAGCGCCAGCAAGCTGAAAAAATTATCCGTCAAGAGCGCGACTTTAATTTAAAGATTATCGAAAATTCTCCGATTTTTTTTGTGGCGATCGACTCTGAGGGTAAAATCCTGCTGGCGAATAACAGTATGCTGGAAGCGGTGGGCTATACTGCCACAGAAGTTGCAGGCAAAGATTACTTAGCTACATTTGTACCCCCAAGCGATCGAGCCGGATTACATTCAATTTTTACGGGCGTAACAGCGCGGGAGCAAACGGTTAACGAACATCGCATTCTCACTTCGGACGATCGGACTTTGTTAGTCGAGTGGCACGGCACACCGGTGCTAGACGAAGGTGGCCGCCTGGATTTCTTGTTTGGATTTGGGATTGATATTGGCGATCGCAAACAAGCAGAATTAGCCTTGCAAAAAAGCGAAGCTCTGTTTCACAAATTAGCGAACACTGTTCCCGGAGAACTTTACATCTTCGTGCAGCATCCCGACGGCTCAGTCAAGATGGAATATATCAGTCCTCTGTGCCGAGAAATTCAAGAATTAGAGCCGGAGGAAATCCAGAACAACTCTGCTTTACTCTACGAACAAATGCACCCGGACGATCGATCCAGTCACTTCGAGGCAATTGTCAAAAGTGCCACTGATCTAGAACTATTTTCCCACGAGTGGCGGATTGTGACAGCATCGGGAAAACTCAAATGGCTGCAAGGTTATTCTCGACCAGAATTGCGCGAAAATGGAGATATTGTCTGGCACGGCATAATTATTGATACGAGCGATCGCAAACAAGCAGAACAAGAACTCCAACAAGCCAAAGAAGCCGCAGAAGCTGCCAACAAAACTAAAAGCCTCTTTCTCGCCAACATGAGCCACGAATTGCGAACCCCCCTCAACGCCATTCTCGGCTTCGCTCAATTAATGGAACCCAGCGCTAATTTAACTTTGGCGGAAAAAGAAAATATCCAAATTATTCGCCGCAGCGGAGAACACCTGCTCCAACTGATCAATCAAGTCTTAGACTTATCTAAAATTGAAGCTGGGCGCATGACACTCAACCCCAAAATCTTTGACTTGTACCGCTTGCTGGGGGACGTGCAGAATATGTTTCAAATTGCGGCGAAAAATAAAGGATTGCAAGTAATTATTGACTGCTCTTCCGATGTCCCCCAATACGTGCAAAGTGATGAGGTTAAGTTGCGACAAGTGTTGATTAATCTCTTAGATAATGCGGTTAAATTTACCCCCAAAAATGGTTCAGTTTCAGTCACAGTTGGGCAAAATAAATTCCGAATAATTAACCCTACAAAAAACGATTTTTTAAATGTTGCAGAACATCAAGAAATAGTTTTTATTGGGTTTGAAATAGCCGATACAGGAGTTGGCATTTTGCCGGAACAATTAGAAAGCATATTTGAATTATTGGTGCAAACTTCATCAGAAAAAAAAGTTCAAACAGGTACGGGTTTAGGATTAAACATCAGCCGCGAGTTCATAAGATTAATGGGGGGCGACATTACTGTCGAGAGCGAAGTGGGACACGGCACAGTCTTCAAATTTGACATTCAAGTTGTTAGCGCAGCGGGTGCTGGTGAAGCGATCAATAAATATGTTCAAGTCAATGATTTATCGCCGATTTCAAGTATGGTACAAGAAAAAATATCTGATAGTGCTGCAATATTTACGCTGGACTCCAAGCCGAAAGTTTCCTCAGAATGGACGAGCAATCTAAAACAGGCCGTCCGTGAGGCTGACTTCGACTTGATTGCCAGAAGTATTGAGGAAATCGGTATCGATAATGATGTTTTTGCGGAAGTTCTGATGAATCATCTATATAATTTTGATTATCAAAAAATACTAGATTTGATTGCTGAAATTGAGCTGTAGGTTGCGCCGAAGATTAACTTATACAGCCTTTCTCAGTAACAGTGCGGTACGGTTGAGAATTGTCAGGTAATCAGTAGACAAGAGTGCCTAAATTTTTGATGGATAGACAAACCAAACCGCAGATTAAGGCAGATGAACACAGATTAACGCAGATCATTTCTATATCTGCGGGCTATTGGCAATAGATATGGAATTGCTCGCCCGCGTACCTCACGAAAGTTTAGAAAGGCTATATAATAATTATTATTGTTGATTTGCAGGTAATAATTTAGGAATGAGAATTAAATAACTTCCACTCTTGAAAGTGGGATGGGCGTCCCGCCCGTCCAAAAAAGACGGGCGGGACGCCCATCCCACAATAACAATTAAATTTGTAAGTTATTTAATTCGCGATCCTTAGTCAGTCCTGGACTCAAGAACATACCTCAAAAAATATTTAAATATTGTGACAGTTTCGTCCCGGACTATTTGTGTTGGACTTAACTTTTTTGAAGCTAGAGTTAACCCCCCCGATCGCGCTTTTGATAAGGGGCAATCGAGGGGGTTAACTATTATTTGTCAAGTATCTGAGGATATCAAGCAGGGTTCGCTTCGGCTCGTTTTTGTAGCAGGCGGGCAATTTCAGCTTTTTCTACAAGTCCGACGAGGACACCGTTTTCGCGAATGACGGGGAGTTCTTGTACTTTGAGTTGTTCCAGAAGGGTGACGACTTCGAGGAGGGATAATTCCGGTTTGACGGTGGTGGAAAATTCGATCGGCTTCAGGAGTTCTTTCACTAAAACTTCGGGCCAGCGTCCAGTAGGAATGGTTTTGAGGTCGTCAAGGTCGATCGCCCCTACCAATTGTCCGGCATCATCTGTTGCCAGGAACCGGCGCCAGGTATGGGCGCTACCGATAACGTAGTTGTTGGCAAATTCTCTGAGGGACAAGTCTTGGGAGACGATCGGACTTTCGGGGGTAACAGCATCTGCGGCGGTCAAACCTGCTAGTTTATTTTGGACTGTGGCATATTGGGCAGATTGACCGGCATTTTGCAGTAAGAACCAACCGATTACTAGATTCCAAATATTGCCAAAGATGCCTGTAGCAATGGCAATCCAACCAATTATTTGACCGACGCGGCTAGCAAAAATTACACCTTTGTAAGGGTTGCCAGTAATTTTCCAGACGATCGCTTTGAGGATGTTGCCGCCGTCGAGGGGCAAACCGGGGATTAAGTTAAATAAGGCTAAAACTAAGTTGATGTAAGCTAAAAGTCCGACGATGGCGGCTGCGGGGCCTGTGAGACCAGCACCGATGCCTATGGCTGTTAACAAACCGGATAGAAATAAGCTAACCAACGGGCCTGCAATTGCTACCCAAAATGCTTCGGCTGGGGTTTTGGATTCTCTTTCTAAATTAGCCAGTCCGCCAAACAGAAATAGCGAAATCGATTTCACGCCAATTCCCTGTTTAATGGCTACCCAACTGTGTCCTAATTCGTGGGCTAAGACGGAAGCAAATAACAGTAACGCTGTGAATAATCCCAGCATCCAGGGCGCTACGGGGCCTAATGTGGGAAACAGGGCAGCTAATGCGCCGCCGTACTGCCAGGTTACTAAACCCAGAACTAAAAACCAAGATGCGTTGACAAAGAAGGGAATCCCAAACAGGTTGCCGACGCGAAATGTACCGTTCATAATGGCTAACTCTGATTTTACGAATGAGAGGTTTTTCTCTCTGTCTCCTTATCGTAACGAAACGTAACGGCGATGTTAATGTTTCAATTAGGGTGTTATCCGTCTGTGGAGGTTCGGTTTGCTGAATAATTACCGCCGACTGCGGTTTGGCCCGCTAGGGGTTAAAAATCCTTATCTCAAAACGGAAGTTCTTGCTATGAGGCTTGAGGAGGATATCTGTTTTAGTTTTCTGTTTTAATTTTCAGCCGGTTTTAACTCAAATCTTGCACCTCTGTCATGAACAGGCAAGATGCCTGTTCCACCACAGATGGATTTTCTTTTTGCACCATTGTCAGCAACAGGCAAGATGCCTGTTCCACCACAGATGGATTTTCTTTTTGCACCATTGTCAGCAACAGGCAAGATGCCTGTTCCACAACAGATGAATTTTTTTTCTTGTGGGGAGTAGGAGTTGGGCATTCTGCCCGTCATGAACAGGCAAGATGCCTGTTCCACAAAAATTAAATTTTATTGTGGGGAGTAGGGGTTGGGCTTCTAGCCTGCCCATAAAAGCCTGATTGAGAATGGTGCAACCTATGAGTTTCAAGCAGGTTTAACTATAATGACTTACCCTAAGAATAGTTTAGATCCTAATAATTATGCCAGAATCCTTTTTGCTCGGCCGGCTGATGCTGCAATTAAACAGCGAAGTCGCTGATATTATTACAGACTTATCCGCTGTTGCTTTAACTCCCGATGGCCATTTGTGGCTGGGTTCCGATGAAACGACTTCGATCGAGCGTTTGTCGCTTGTCGCGCCTCATATTTTTGGAGAACATCAAAGATTTGCGATCGCAGATTTTATCGATCTACCTGGAAAATGCGAAATCGATATCGAAGGAATTGATTTCAGCAAAGATTATCTTTGGGTGGTCGGTTCTCACAGCACCAAACGCAAAAAAGCTAAAGGCAAAAACCCCGAAAAAGACATTGAAAGATTAGCACAAATCGTGACAGAGGTCAACCGCTATTTACTGGCGCGCATTCCTATAAAAGACGGGGTTTTGTGCAAGTCAATTCCCGATTCTGACAATCCCGAAATTCAACTGACAGTGGGATGCTTGCAGCGGACAGAAACAGGCAATTTGCTGACAGACGCGCTCAAAGATGACACCCACCTCGGCTTGTATTTATCTGTGCCGATTCCGAGTAAAGAAAATGGATTCGATATTGAGGGGTTGGCGGTGCGGGGCGATCGCATTTTGCTCGGTTTGCGGGGGCCGGTGCTGCGGGGTTGGGCGATTATTTTAGAAATAGAAGTTGAAGAGGCAGAACCGGGAGTTTTAAGGCTTAAGGAAATTGGGAAAGGAGGGAAATTGTACAACAAACATTTTGTTGATTTGAACGGTTTGGGCGTGCGAGAATTGTGCTGGGACGGAAAAGATTTGATTGTTTTAGCCGGGCCGACGATGACTTTATCGGGGGCGACGAGGGTTTTTCGGTTGAAGGGAATTTTAGGGCGATCGGGCGACAGTATTACTGGGCAAGATGGGGGAGATTTGGAGGTATTGTTTGACTTGCCTTTTAAGGTTAATACGGACAATGCTGAGGGGTTGAGCCTGTTTCCATATTTGGACGGGCAGAATTCGCTGTTAGTGGTTTACGATTCGCCGGATGCGGAGAGAATGGTTGATAAAAATGCTATTCTTGCTGATGTTTTTAGGTTGGGGTGAACAGAATTTACCAAGCAGCCGAAGCCTACCTTACTCAACGGAAAACTGCTGTAGTTGTTTGTCTATCCAGATAGGTTTTACTTTTGTCCTTTGCGAACCATATTCAGTCCATACAGATACAATTCAGCAACAGCATAGAGACGGGGGGGAGGATCTTTAGGACGAGATCGTTCTGTAAGAATACCAGCGTCTACCATCTCCCTGATGAGTTCCGCTAATTTTATATCTTTTACCCCCCATATTTCAGCCAGTCGGGTCTCATCAATGGGAGAACGCTCGCCCTGCAATTTTGTTAGATATTCTGCCAGTTCAGGGTATTCATTGCGTACCTCATCCACCCGTTGGTCAGAAACATATGGCAAAGCTTCGATCAGTGCCTTTGGACGTAAAACTATCTCAGAACTGTATTCTGTAGAAAAATTTTTCTCACCTTTGACTGCCTCTTGTAACAGCAATACTAAACTTCGAGGGAAGCAGTTCTTTTGTCCGTCAGCAATACGGGTGCGAACCCAGTTATAGGTGTAGGCTTTTTTCGTTTTACCCATCCGCTCACCCCATAGGTGATAAAGGCTAGTACGCAATTGTTCTAACTCAATTGTATGGAGTCGATCGACAGTAATTCCCAATTTTTCCTCCAAAGATTTGCTCAAAGTCTCAGAACTTGTCAGGGATTGGCGCAGTACAAGTCTCCAAAGGTCAGCCTCATCCCAGCGGAGTTGCAGCGATCGTCCGGTGTAATGTCCTTTGTTAGTAAAGTTGAGTTGATTCCAGATATCTTCTCGCAAAAATATCTTGGGGACAATACTTTTAAGACTTGTTCCGCTTTCCAACCACCAAGCAAGCAAGGCTTCGAGGGCACGCTTTCGACGCAAATAGTCTTTTTGAGTAGAGCCAAAGCCAGCATCTAGCTCATCGTAAAGCAGCCACACACGCTGACTATTTTCTTGCAGCCAACGGTCAACAGCGCGCAGTTGATCGCCTGATTGTGGAGAATTAGTGCTATCTGCCAACCACGAGACAATTTGAGCGTGTTCGGGATTTGGTTGAGAACTCAATCTAACCAGAGTCTCATCTGGATTAAATAGGGAACGCACTTTTGGTAGAGCGCGACACAGTTGCAATAGGGCATAATTTAACCAGAAGAATTGCCAGCTACTCTCACCCACCTGTTGTTCATAACTAGCTAAATCCGTGCTTTCTAGTATTTGTTCTTGCAGTCTTGGTTGGCCGTGTCCTGCAATAAAATAAACGTTGTTTAAATCAACATCAGAATGAGCTAACTTCTTGGCTGTTTCTGATTGCTCAACAAAAAGTCTGAACAGCAAGCTTTTTCCTGTTCCCTTAGCACCTCTTATCAGCCAACTTTTATTACTTAAAAACTTGGGAAAGTCCTCGGTTCTGTGAAATATCTCTGGAATACTAGATGGTTCTAATTCTTGGGCTGTTGCTGCTTGAAAATCTAACTCCTTTAATATCTTTTTATATTCGATATTTGTAGTTGCCAAGCTAGATTTAATATCGGGCAAGCTAGCATCAATGACCTCTGCAATCGGCAGATAATCATCTAGTAAGCTGTTAGATACGTTATTGACGAGACTAGACAAAGTGGCAATGTTGGGATTGTATAAAATTTTGTGGTAAAGTTCCTCAACTTTTGTTTCTACAGGCAAGCCCCAGTTATCCTCAATCCAACTCTCAACTCTGTTAGTCCAAATTCGCTGCAATTCATCTCCTACGGGTGGGATAGGTGTTAGGAGAAAGCGAATATCTGGCTTGCCTTGATAATCTCTTTGTTTCTTAACAGCTTGCACAACCCAACGCAGTCCTTGAAAACTTTGGTCAGTTGGGGAAAAGCAGATGATTGCCGTATCTGCTAGATCGAACAAGGCGATCGCGCTAGTGTCATTAAAACCTGGTCTAGCATCAATTAGAATAACATCGGGGTCTAGTCGATCTTTGATATCGCTTATCAGTTGTTCAACAGGATTTATTTCGCCTCTATAAAAAGATTGTAAAGTATGGCGATCGAGGTCAGCTAACCGATGAATATAATTTTCGTTATACTCTCCAGCCGGAACTAAAAATAGTTCGCCGCGAGTGCCTAAGTTAACCTGACAAATACAGTTATCAATAGTAGGAATATTTTGATCGGGAGTTAAATAACGTTGGTGTAGGTAATCCAATACGCCATACTGTTCTTCATTAATAGTCTCCAAATCGTTTTGAAACAAGACTGAAATGCCAGGGGCTTCAAGGTCGAAATCTACCATGACTACTCGACGGTTACGGGTTGCCAAAATACCTGCTACCAATCCTAATGCGGTAGAGCGGCCGACTCCTCCCTTAAAAGAATAGAATGTGACAACTAATGGACGTTTGGAACTATCTTCATCTAAACTTGCTGGCCGATCGGGTTCGGGAGCCATTAAAACATCTGACCACAGCGGTATTTGAATATGTTCGGGAGGTTGGTCAGCAGCTTCTTGTGGAGTTAACAAATCATAACCAGCCATTGGGTATTGACCCAAATAACAACCTATATTCTCTAAAAAACTGTCAATTTCCTCTTCGCGTTCAGCTAAAGACTTGCCATCAAAATAGCTGGTAACTACTCGAAGCTTCAGCCACCCTAGGGATGTGCGCTTAATCTTAATCTGAGTTTGCGGATCTTTATTTTTTAAAACTTGGCTGAGATGTTCGGAAATTTGTTGGTCTAATATTGCGGGATTGTTCATCATTCTTCGCCTTGTTTAGATAGTAATAAGCGATGTAACTTTTCGACGGCATTTATAAAGCGCTGGCTGTCTTCTTTATTGCCTAATTTATCTGAATAGCGCAGTTTATCATTCTGCCAAAGTGATGTAATTGTGTTCCATGCTTCTCTATAAGAGTTGGTTTGATCTAATTGAATGCTACGCTGTAGCGAATTCAAACACTCTAATAATTTAATTAGGTTATGCAAATCTGAACCTTGCAGGCCTTTTTTAAAGCTGCGAGTAGCTTTAAAATTGTTGGCGCGACCCTCTTCGTAACAAATGAGAGACTTTAGAGAACATTCTATCGCATAACCACCTAGGTACATCGCACCAGACCAACGTTCTTGCTGATGTAATACTTGAGCATCTTCAAGTCTGCGACGAGATGCACCTAGCTGAACGCGCCTATCGTAAGTATCTGTCAAAGGACTTACCTCCAGTATCACTTGAGTTTCCGATCGAGCTAGCGGAGCTTTAAGTTTACAGTAGCACTTGATGGCAATTACAAGTGGCAGTCAAGCGATCGTACAAACGAAGTGATGCCCAATTACGGCCGCGAAATTGGGTTAATTGTCGATCGCATCCCTTCGCCGCTGGCTGTAGCGTTTCAATTCATCAATTAACTGAGTATCGTTAGAAGCTGTTCTCGCGCCCGCTTCCGCCGCCCAGCGCTTCAAATCTTCAATTTGCGATCGCGCGATCGCAGCTAAAGGTACTGTATCCTCGATCGACCTCAAAATATCCTCGGTCATCAAATCCCGGCGCTGTCCGTTTACAAAAGTTCCAAAGGCCCGATACAATCCATCAATTACAACTTGCTCGATTTCTGCACCGCTAAAATTCTCAGCGCGTTTCGCCAAAACTCCCAAATCAAACTCCCGCAATCTAGTCGGCCGAAGTCGCTGCAAATGCACTTTAAAAATATCTTGCCTTTCCGATTCTGAGGGCAAATTTAAAAAGAAAATTTCATCAAATCTGCCTTTTCTGAGCAACTCTGCCGGCAAAATCCTGACGTTATTTGCCGTTGCGACAATAAACACCGGACTGGTTTTTTCCTGCATCCAAGTAATCAAACTGCCGAATACCCGGCGCGAAGTTCCCGAATCGCCGTCGCTGCCGCTGATAATGTTGCCGAAGGCTTTATCTATTTCATCGATCCACAAAACACAAGGTGCGATCGCCTCTGCTAATTGTATCATTTGCCTGACGCGACTTTCGCTTTCCCCGACCACGCCGCCAAACAATCTCCCAGTATCCAATCGCAACAGTGGCAAACGCCATTCTGAGGCTATTGTTTTCGCAGATAAAGATTTGCCCGTTCCTTGAATTCCTACTAACAAAACTCCTTTCGGATTCGGTATACCGTAGCGACGCGCTTCGTCAGTAAAAGCATCTTGCCGCATCTTTACCCACTGTTTCAAATTCTCCAAGCCCCCCACACTTTTTAGGGATTCTCTGGAGTTAAAAAACTCCAAAATGCCCGTTTGGCGAATTGCTTGCTGTTTTTCCTCCAAAACTCCGTCAATATCTGACTCGTTAATTTGCTGTTTGGCGGCCAAAGCTTTAGCCAAAACCCGCCCGATTCTAGCGCGACTCAAACCCTGACAAGCTTTAACCAACTGTTCCCTTGCTAAACCGCTAACTTGCAACTGTTGCGGCTTTTCCACAACGTGGGAAATTAAACTGTCGATTTCTTGGACGTTGGGCAAAGGAAAATCAATTACTGTGACTTCTTCTTTCAATTCCTCCGGCAATTCCAGCGTGTGAGAAGTAAGAACTATAGTTTTTTTGCTACGCTTCAATTCCCGCGTTAAATTCCGCAATTCCCGCACTACCGCCGCATTTTTTTCGGTGTATGGATATTTCAAAATGGGGTGCAAATCCCGCAGTACAAATATGGTATATTCTTCTACAGCAGTTTTGCTGACGCGATCGAGCGCCGCCATTACCGAACCTTTCCCAGAACCGTTATCCTCCCAGCCTCGCACAATATCCCACCGCAATACCCGGCGCGCGGGACTTACTTGCAGCGCTACTTGGGCAATTACGGCTTCGACCGGTTCCTCCTCCGCGCCGACAATGTACAGCAGCGAATAGCGGGCGCGAATCATCAAATCTAGTCGTTTTACCAGTGCCTCGAAATGGGTATTTTTACCGCCCTTGACGACATCTAATTCTTTGGGATTTGGGTAATTGTCGGTCATTTTAGTGGATATTTTAGAGGGAAATTCAACTTTATTAAATATTTTGTTCGCAGTCAGGATTTTAGTCCTTAAAATAATTTTACCCAACTAAAGGTTTGTAGTAAGGAAGTTAGTCCTTAACGGGAGCATCTCATATTTGTAAAAATACTTCTTCTGGCTCCTTCCTTCTTCTGGCTCCTTCCTCCTTCCTCTTTCCTTCTTCCTCTTTCCTTCTGCCTCCTGCCTCCTGCCTCCTGCCTCCTGCCTCCTGCCTCAAAACTCCAATTTCTAGCGGAGGGCTGCAAAGGTGAGATGCTCCCGTCCTTAACAACTATTTAACCGGACTAAATTCCGTACTGCAAACATTAAAATTATAACAGCCTAGTACGCAATTGACTACTTAGCAACTTTTCGAGCTTGTTTCACCATTTCAATGAGAGTGTGGTGAGCATCTTCGGCATCTTTTAAAGTGCGATCGAAATTTACTCTGACGGGCACTGTTTCGTCGTTGACTTTAGCGGTTAAATCCATGCCGTTGGCATCAATAGCGAGCATTTGAGCTTCTGTCGCCTCTGGTTTGCCGCCAAATGCTTGAGCATATAGCACGACAGCGTTAGCGTGGTCTTCGTTCATGTGAGTGCAGATGCGATCGCTAATCTCAGTGGAAAACTGTTCTGACATGGGGAGATTCCTCAGATGCAATATCGATCGATTGTACTGCGATCGGTACAAAGATTTCAACCGCTATCAATTGCATCAAGAGTTATGAGGGATATATAACTAAATTCTATCCGCGTAAATCGGCGTTGATTTGAGGTTAAACAATCAAATTATTCAACTATAATGATAAAATATTACTTTCTTAATATTGCATAGTAACATGAAAAACTCTAGCGCTTATATCGAACTACTCAAAACATTTCCGCCGCGACCCATAACTGCTGAGGAGCAGTTAATGGCAACTCAAGAAGCGATCGACTCTTTGTTGGATAAAGGCGAACTGACTCCCGACGAACGCGACTACCTCAACGTACTGGGAACCCTTGTTTATGAGTACGAGCAAACTTTAGAACCCATACCTGACATTTACGGAGTAGAACTGTTAAAGGCTTTAATAGAAGAATTTGAACTCAGACAAAAAGACCTAGTTCCTATTTTTAAAACCGAGTCTATTGTCTCTGACATCCTCCGTGAAAAGCGCCAACTTACAACCCAACACATACAAAAACTTGCAGAGTTTTTCTGCGTCTCGCCGGCTGTTTTCTTTCCGCTGCATCCAGTTCAAACAACTACTTGAATTGAAAAACCTATTTTTGTTTGTAGTAAGGACTTTAGTCCAGAAACCGGGTTTTTACGATAACACGCATTGTCACCGAGAGATTCTATAAAAACCCGATTTCTTTAATCGGAGTGCGTAAATCCTGAGAATGCTTCCTTTTCATTGCTTTTTAAAGGCGACACAGTTTATCATAATTAGCAACTAAAGAGAATTTAAACAACCTGCCATGCTGTGGACGCCCGGACAAATTCTGAGAACTCGCCCCTACCGCATTGACACCATCCTGGGAATGGGGGGATTTGGCATGACTTACAAGGCCACACACTTGCAACTTAACTATCAAGTTGTCCTCAAAACGCCAAATCTGAGTTTGCAAAATGACCCGGAATACGCCAACTTTGTTCGCAGATTTATCCGCGAAGGGCAAATCTTAGCCAAATTTTGCCAAAACGCGCATCCTGGAATTGTCCGCATTAGCGATTTGTTTGAGGAAAAAGGCCTTCACTGTTTGGTAATGAATTTAATTTCCGGGCAAAGTTTATTTGATACAGTACGGCAACAGGGACGACTCCCGGATACAGAAGCAGTGGCAATTATCCGCCAAATTGGAGAAGCATTAAGTGATGTTCACGAAGCCGGAATTGTCCATCGAGATGCCCATCCGGGTAATATTATGTTGCGTCCCAAGGGGCAAGCAGTATTAATTGATTTTGGTCTTGCGAGTGAATTAATGCCAACTATTATTAGTAGCAGACATCCTCATAACCCTGCTTTTGCTCCTTGGGAACAGCCTATCGAAGGTAGTGGTAAACCAACGGTTGATATTTATGCTTTGGCTGCATCTTTATATTATGCGGTAACGGGACAAGTGCCAACAGCTTCCCTCAATCGGCATTTTAGAAATGAAGCATTGCCATCTGCCAAAAATTTTGGGGTGAAGGATTGGGTGAATTTAGCAATAGAAAAAGGGATGGCATCCGATCCGCAAAAGCGGCCGCAGTCGATGAAAGATTGGTTGGGTTATCTGCGGGAACCGATTCCGCCAACAGTTGCCGGTGTTTCGGTACAGCTTAAATCGGCGCAGGGTGTTGATTATACTCGTCTTCTGGATGTTGATTATACTCGTCTTCTGGATGTTGATTATACTCGTCTTCTGGATTCGGTACTTAAATCAGCGCGGGGAGTTGACTATACTCGTCTGCGGGATTTATTGGCTGCGGGGAAGTGGAAAGAGGCGGATAGGGAAACATTCAAGGTGATGCTGAAAGCTGCTAGACGGGAGAAGGAAGGTTGGTTCACAGTTGAATCGATCAACAATTTTCCTGGCGATGATTTGCGGGCGATCGACCAATTGTGGGTAAAATACAGTCAGGGTCGCTTTGGCTTTAGCGTTCAGAAAAAGATCTGGTTGGAAGTAGGCGGTGAAGTTCGTTATGAGACTGAATGCAAGCTGGGAGAGCGTGTGGGTTGGCGAAAAGAAAAGACGGGTTGGCGAAAGAGTTGGTTGAACACAAGTGAGCTAACCTATAATAAACAAGCACCTAAAGGTCACCTCCCTTGGTATTGGTGGGTAGGTCGAAGAAGAGAGGAAAAGTTGGATAGTTGGGGTTTTGCAGGGTTGGGGTTTCTTCTCTCGCATCGAGAGCTGTAAGCTTTAGTCTATAGCGATTTCAGCCCCTTGTCAATTTTTTTTTTGAGAACCTTTTTCTACGAAGTTATCGGCTTTTGATCATTTCATTACCTGCTACGCGGGGGTTTACTCTTCAAACAACAGACTCGCGAAATTCGGGTGATAGCAATTGGCCAACACAAACTGTTCGGGGCTCAGAAACCGGGTTTTTTACGAAATATTCGGTTGTAGCCAGCAGATTCGGTAAAAACCCGGTTTCTTTGGTCAGTGCGTCACTCCTAATCTACTCTAAATTCGAGACTAAATGATGCGTTATGCGATCGTGATCGAAAAAACACCCAATAACTATTCAGCTTATGCGCCCGATTTACCCGGATGTGCAGCCACAGGCGCTACCCTTGCAGAAGTACAGCAGCAAATTAAAGAAGCGATCGAATTTCACTTAGAAGGGTTGCGAGAGGAGGGTTTACCCATTCCCGAACCAACTACTCTCTGTGAGTATGTAGAAGCATGGTAGTAGGACGAAATATTTCATGAATTAAATCTGCAAAATTCAAGGATAATAAATTTATGCTATACTTGAATTCTAATTTTTAACCCCAGATTCACCTATGCCAACTTTAACTGATATTGGCACTTTAATTATCTGCGAGCCACACCTTCGCAATGGCATCCCTATTATTGCAGGTACTGCCACATCGGTGCAGCGAATCGTAGTCTTATACAAACAAGGTAATAGTGCTGAGGAAATAGCAGCGGATCTGGATCATCTCACCTTAGCGCAGGTTTATGCTGCACTGACTTATTATCACGCAAATCGAGCAGAAATAGAAGCAGATTTAGCGGCTGAACAAGCAGAATATGAACGTTTGGCAGCATTAAATCGGCTAAAAATGCAGGAAAAAGCATGAGCCAAATTCGTCTTTACTTAGATGAAGATTCACGAAGTAAAAAACTATTGCAAGCTTTACAAAGTCGTGGTGTAGATGTTATTACAGTTGCCGAAACAGGGATGTTATCTCGCAGCGATGAAGAGCAATTAATTTGGGCTTTTACTAATCAAAGGGTAATTTATAGTTTCAACATTAGGGATTTTTATAGAATCCATACCAATTGGCTAGAAAGAGGAGATTCTCATGCAGGAATTATTTTAGGACAGCAAAATTATTCAGTGGGAGAACAAATGCGTAGGCTTTTGAGTCTAATTTCTGCCAAATCAGCGGCAGAAATGCAAAATCAAATAGAGTTTATCAGTGCTTGGAGTGAAGAGTAAAGATATTATCGATCGAGATAATTAGAATCCCGACTTCTCCAAGAAGTCGGGGTTGTGAGTATTCTGGTTTGTGACTACAAACTACACAGTCTAACTAAAAGATCGATCGTCAAATGGCAATTCATCAAACAGCGGAGCAATATCAGCCTCAGAATTCGCAACAGGGGAATTAGCGCGAGATTCCGACGGCTTAACAGAATTCACCTGGGCTACTGATAACTTGGCCGCAGGTTCCGATTTCTGTAGGTTAACTACAGGTAATTCTGCTCCATTTTCTCCATTTTTGCCAGTTTGATTCCACAACATCATTCCCAGCAAACCATCCACCAAACCGCCACCGCTACCGTTGCCTGTTACCGCAACATCCGGCACAACTCGCACGTGGCGATCGCCTATAATTTGCATTAACTGCAAAGCCGTATAACCGGAACCTCCCAAAGCTACAACACCCGCGCGATAAGCTTCAGCTTGAGCATTTCCCTTCACCCGAATCGACTCAGCTTCGCCTTGAGCTTGTTTAACCTGAGAATTCGCTTTCAACTCAGAAATCTTCACGCCTTGTTCCGATTTCACCATCTCTTGTTGAATCTCAGCCAGCGCCGTTTCCCGCACCAATTGTTGCCGCTGAGTTTGTGCTAATTGCTGCACCTCATAAGTCTTGCACTGTTCCTCAGCAATTTTGCGATCTGTTTGAGTTTGCATCAACTCTGCCGGTGGCAAAATATCCCCGATCAAAGTATCAATTGCTTGCACGTCATAGGTACGCAAAGCTGCTTTGATATACTCGGCGGCTTCCGCTTGCCTGCCGCTTCTTGCGGAGAGAAAATCTAATACAGAATAAGCTTGAGCCGAATTGCGGAAATAATTGCCAATTGTCGGCTGCAAAACGTGGTCTACTAAATTCTGCATCGAACCGACGCGAGAGATGACTTTTGGAGCATCCAAAGCGCCGACGTGAATAATCTGAGCTACTTCTAAATCAAAGGCGAAACCGTCTTGAGAACGCACGGTTAAAGACGAAAGTTGAGAATCGTAACTGTGCCTTTCTGTTTTACCCGACCAATTCAATACTATATTAGTAGTCGGTACTAACTCTACTTTTAAAATGCGCGTATTCAGCGGATGTTTCCCCGGATAAAGGGGAGTTACCCAAACCCCTTTATTGCCGACATTTACTAAATTTCCGTGAGTGAAAGCAGCACCGCTCACATCTTCCGAGGTTTTGCCGACATAGGAAATCACCGCGCCGACATAGCCGATCGGGATTTCGGTCATCGCCACTTGGTCAACCCCGACAAACCAAGGATTTAAGTTCCACGAACCGGAAAGCAAAACCTGTTCCTGCAAACCGCGCCGCCCGCCGGCGGTGATAAATTTTTGCGCGTTCTGGAAGTTGTCGTGATTCGGAATAATCGGGCCGGCAATTTCGCCATCTTGAATCGGAACGCCGTCAAAAGTTGTGACAATTCCTACTTTATCTGGGGCAATTCTGTACAGCTTTAATTGTTCGGCTGTCATCCCGTGTTTGGCAGCATTTGCCGCTGTAATTACTGTAAATAATGCTGTATTAATTCGATAGCTACCACCAGTCAAGATGCCTAGTTGTCTACCTTTTTCGCCGCCGCCTTTGAGGAATTGGCGAGCATCTTGAAAATTGTCACAGTCTGTGATTTTGCCGAGGATGCGCTGCGGTGGAATTGACTTACCACCTGCTGCGATAATCAGGGCAATTTCACCTTGGGGAACTACAGTCAGAGACTCTTTGCGAACGTTGTACTGCAAAGGCCAATAACCCCAGTGCCAACCGGGGGGCAAAGTATCAGCTTGATATCCAGCTTCTCCGTTTAAGGCAATTAAATCTCCTGGCGGTAAAGACTTGCCGCCAAAGCTAAACTTTTTACTGACAATGCCAACTTCCCGATCGCCAATTACTACCAATCCGCCAAAAAATAGCGGCAGCACCAGAATAATTATCATACCGCCGATCGCGATCGGGATAAATCCGCCCGGATCGAGCTGCATTGTCTGCACGGGAACAGTGCTGCGTAACTGCCCTAGCTGCAAGCTAGAATCAGGTTTTGCGACTAACTGAGTCGAGGTTTGAGTTGCGGGGGGGATATTGCTAGCTGCTAATACCGGCGAGGGTTTCAAACTGGTTGTTGCACTAAGAGCTAAAGACGCCGAAACAGCGGCTGCAAACTGTTTTAAAAAGCGGACTTTGAGTTGAGATTTGGACAAAAATGAATAAAGCATTTTTTTTGAGCCGGGCTAATTTGTCCTAGGATCTCCAGCTTAGCCTTACTAAAAAGTTTTGGCGTAAAACTTAAGGTCTTATTTATCATTATTTGCCGTCATAATAGTCATATTTATCAGTAGAAATACTTATAATTAAATTACAGGCTGACAATCCCCCGTTTTAATGCAGAAATCGCGGCCTGCGTGCGATCGCTAACTCCCATCTTGCTCAAAATATTGTTGATGTGAAACTTGACGGTGCTTTCGCTGATGTGCAGAACTTCACTAATCTTGCTGTTGCTTTTACCAGCGACTATGAGGCGGATGACTTCTAATTCGCGATCGCTCAATTCAGGCCCACTCAGGCGATCGGCTAACTTAACACCCACTGCCAGCGGAATATACTTTTTACCCTCAAAAACAGCCCGAATTGCTGCTAAAAGCTCCTCTGGTTCCGCATCCTTAAGCAGATAGCCCTTAGCACCAGCTTGCAATCCGCGATAAATGTTTTCATCGCCATCATAAGTCGTCAGCACCACAATCCGGGCGCTGGGAAACTCCGCACAAATCGCAGCAATGGCGGCGACTCCATCCATTTGGGGCATCCGCATATCCATAAGGGTGACATCGGGCTGATATTCGCGGAACATTGTTAATGCTTCCTGTCCGTTGCTAGCTTGTGCGACAACAATTAAATCTGATTCATTATCCAGCAGCGCCACTAAACCTTGCCGCACAATATAATGATCGTCGGCAATTAAAACACGAATAATATTTGATTGGTTAATCATGTTTACCCTGCTAATCTTATCAAAAAAAACTGAAGTTCTCACTACCAACTTACTATCTATAGTCATCCTAAATGATTCAGATAAATTTGTAGGGGTAGTGCTAAGAGTGCCTACCCCCTATCTATCGGGCAACCGGGCGTGGGATTGCCCCTACAATAATTATGCAAATGATTTAGGAGTGCTATATAGTCATCCTAAATCATTTGTGAATTTCTTACTCTCTCCCTTTGGTAAGGGGAGGGTGGGGGTGGGGTAAAAAATTTACTACTTATTTAGGATTGCTATATGGTGCGAAATGTGCACCTTACTTTACTAGCGATTAACTGAAACTATAACTTCTGTTCCGTTTCCGGGGCGACTGTTTACAGTTAGCTGCGCGTTAATGCGATCGGCGCGTTCTCTCATGCCCAATAAACCAAAGCCATTCCTAAAACAGATACTTTCTGTATCAAATCCCTCTCCGTTGTCTTTCACCCGCAAAATAAACTTGGATGTTTCGTAAACCAACTCAATTTTGATCGCTGTAGCTTGTGCATATTTGAAAATATTTGTTAATGCTTCCTGCCCGATCCGCAACAGGTTATTTTCTACCTCTAATGGTAGGGAATATGCCGTGCCAACCAATTCAAAAATAGTGTGCGTATCAGTATCTGATGACATTTGTTTAGCGATTTGGTTGAGAGCGCTATACAAGTCGCCATCTTCTAACAGTTGCGGGCGTAAAGATTCTACGGATCGCCGTGCTTCAGCAAGTCCAGAGCGAGCCAATTCGCAGACTGTTTTCATGTGTGCTTGTGCTTGTTCGGGATTCGCTGCTATTACCCGTTCCGCGGCTCCCAAATGTATGATTATGCCTGTAAAAGTTTGCGCTAAAGTGTCGTGAATTTCCCGCGCCATGCGGTTGCGCTCTTCTAAAATATTTTGGTCTATGAGTTGTTTAGACAGCCTTCTCAGACGCAATTGATTTTCCACGCGCACTAAAATTTCTTGTTGTTGAAAAGGTTTTGTAATGTAGTCTATTCCGCCCCCAGAGAAGGCTTTTACCTTATCGAAAACTTCTTGCAAAGCGCTGATAAAAATTATTGGAATATCTTGAGTTTTCGGAGTAGCTTTGAGCTGAGCGCAGACTTCATAGCCATCCATGTGAGGCATCATAATATCGAGTAAAATTAAGTCGGGTAAGTTGGCATTGATAAAGTTTAGAGCTAATTTCCCACTGGGAGCTAGGTGAACTTTATACCCAGCGACAGATAGTATCCCGCTTAAAAGTTTTAAATTCTCAGGACAATCATCAATAACTAAAATACTTTCTTCGCGGGTAAAACTGAGGTTTTTGTTCATGTTTCATCCCTTAATGTGTGTATTAAATTTAGCAACTGTTCGTACTGAAAATTTTTAATGCAAGCGGCGCTCGCCCTAGCTAAGGGCTGATTGATTTCGCGAATTTGACTGATGACTGTTTGCATCTGTTCCAAATCTAGATTGCTAATAGCTTGCTGAAGATTGGCTACTAACTCAGGAGGCAATTCAGAAAAAGCGCTTTTTGTCAATACATTTACTTCCTTGTCTGTGAAACTGGGGGCAGCATTTAGTTCTTCAAAAACGAATTGTACCCCGATATGTTTGTGCAGAACATCAAATATGTTTGCTTCTCTAAATGGTTTGCGAACAAAATCATCGCAGCCGGTAGAAAGGATAACGGCTTTCTCTTCCTCAAAACTACTTGCTGTTATGGCAATAATTGCTGTCTGGGGTAGGCACGGGGGCACTACCCCTACAAAATCCTCGTTTTCCGTAGGGGCAATCCCCCTGTGGTTGCCCTCTTTAATTTGTTTGGTTGCTTCATACCCATCCATCACCGGCATTCGCATATCCATAAAGATTAAGTGCGGCGAATATTGCTCCCACTTTTCTATTGCTTCTCTCCCATTTTGGGCTTCGTAGACTTCAAAACCGATCGCAGAAAGCAGTTTAACTAGCAATTGGCGGTTGTCAAAAGCGTCGTCTGCAACGAGAATCCGATAGCGGGGTTGATTGGGTGCGATCGCAATAACTCGTCTGGTTGGCTGTTCCCGTTGGCGATCGGCACTTTCAACTGAATTAACTTTAATGTCAAATTTGAAAATAGTACCGCATCCCGCACGAGAACTGACTCTCATTTCACCTCCCATTAACTGCACAAAAGAACGTGCGATCGTTAAACCTAATCCTGTTCCTTGTTGCGATTCTTCCCCGGTTTGGGTTTGCACAAAAGCTTCAAAAAGCTTGTCTAATTCACTAACATCAATTCCCGCTCCCGTGTCTTCAACCTCAAAGTAGATTTTATGAGCAAAATCGGGATTTTTAATCTTTACATAAATGCCGCCTTCGGAGGTGAATTTAATCGCGTTAGAAAGCAGGTTAATCAAGATTTGGCGCAATTTTATTTCATCAGTTCGCACATATTGGGGAACGTCGGGCATCCGCTCTACTAATAACTGCAATCCCTTATTTTGTGCCGGAAGTTGGAACATATTTTCGATGTCGTCCAGCAGGCGGTGGAGGTCAAAATTGGTCTCGTTGAGAGTCGTGCGTCCCGCTTCTATTTTGGACAAATCTAATACTTGGTTAATCAGTTCGAGCAAATGTTCTCCGCTGCGGGTGATAATACTCAGGTGTTCTTGCTGTTCCTGCAATAAGTTAGAACCGCGATTCATTAGTTGAGAAAAACCCAGAATTGCATTGAGGGGAGTCCGCAATTCGTGGCTCATATTTGCGAGGAATGTACTTTTTGCTCGGTTGGCTTCTTGTGCTGCGTCTTCGGCTCGTTGTCGTTCGATGATTTCTCGCTGGAGTTCGAGAGTGCGATCGCTCACTTGCTGTTCTAAAGTGCGGTTGTAGTCGGCTAAAACTTTTTCTGCTTGTTTGCGATCGGTGATATCTTGAAATGTGGCGATCGCATAATTAATTTTACCCGTGTCATCGACAATTGGTGTGCTGGAGACTTCCAAGGAAACAATCCGATCGTGTCGGTGCAGTTCCATATCGTCTACTTTGACCGTTTCACCCCCCAAAGAACGCATAATTGGCATTTGTGCGGTGGGATATAACTCGTTAGTTCCTGCTAAATAAGCTTGACCGATTTCGGCAAATTGAGCGGCATTTAATTCGGGTATATAATTGATGCCGCTGAGTTGGGAAGCTGTGGGATTTGCGTAGGAAATTTGTCCGGCGCTGTCAATTACTGTTACTCCTATCGGCATCGCATTGATAAATTGAGTAAGCCGGTTTTCGCGTTCTTTTACTTCTGTGTAGAGTTTAGCATTGGTAAGTGCGATCGCCGCTTGTCCCGATAACAATTGCAAAATTTCCAGGCGATCGGGAGTAAAAGCTTGTGCGGTAAGGTTATTTTCGAGATAAACAATAGCAGCCAGTTGACCTTGATTCATCAAAGCCGCACACAAAATAGACTTGGGCTGACGTGCTTTGATGTAAGGGTCATTCGTAAAGTTACCTTCACGAGTGGCATCATTTAAGACTAAATTTTCTTGGGTTCGAGCGACATAATTGATAATAGCTTCGGAAACTTCCTGGCAATTTTCAATCGGCTCAGATTGCAACACTGTTATCCGTTCATCATTAATTGCACCTTCAGCTTCAATCAGCAATTTTCCCTGGGTTTCTAAAATTAAATATCCTTTGTGAGCGCCGACATTTTCAATCAAAATTTTCATCAATCTGGAGAGTAATTTATCCTGTACAATTTCCCCAGCAATTGCCTCGGAAGCTTTCATGACTGTAGCGATATCCAAGGAAGAACTAGAACGGCTACCCGTAGTTGATGTAGTGGTTGAAATGTTTTTCTTTGTAGGTAGATCGAGCGTAAATAATTGCGGATATCGCGTTTCTAAATCTTTAACTTTAGCCACGGCACCCCAGAGTTGATAGCAGTAACGAGCTTCCTGCATATAAGCTTTGGCTGTTAATTCTTTCCCCCTATATAAATAGAACTTGCCTGCGAGTTCGTAAGCGAGGGCGGCTTCGTGGATGTACTCGTTTTCTTTGGCAAGGGAGATGGCGCGATCGTAATAGTCGATCGCTTCCACAACTTGCCCCAAAACTCGCGCTTTTTCAGCTTCAACTAGATAAAATTTATGTAAGTAATTCATGGGAGCGTGATGCGCCCATACCTGCATTTTTTCTTGATTAGCATTAACCCGCTTGAGAGCATTTTCTTTTTCAAAATTTGAATAATCAGCAAATACACTTAAATGCGCTAGAGCATCATAAAAATGGAAGATAGGTATAGCTGCCATTCCCATCACACCATCTAAATATGGTTCTGCAACTACTGCATTTTTAGCAGCTTCATGGGACTTTCCAAACAAATAGCACAATATCAACTTATTTAGATAAAGCAATAAAAGTCCTTGTCTATCGCTCAATTCTAGCTGAAGTGGCTGAAGTGGTAGAAATTTCTCTTCGTTATAAAACTCTCCTATTAGCTGAGTTGGATTGTCAGCCTTACCTAATAAGTTAAAAATAATTTGTAAATACATGGCTAACCAAGTCAAGCAAGTATTGTTTTTTTTATTGGTCGGTATTTCATAAAAATAAATTAACTCTTTTCCTAAGTCTTTAAGTTCACATCCTACTGAGTAGGCATTAAAACAATAATCAAAAGTAGAATAACCAATAAAATCTATATTCCCTGTTTCAACAGCGCAGAAATAAGCCTCTTTTAAAATTGATAAGCTTCCCTTAAGATGCTTTTTCCAATGCAATATATGATTGCCAAATATATCTAAAACTCCAGCCTTCAGGTAATCGGCATTTAATTTTTCTACTAACCTTAAACCTAATCTTCCATATTTATAGCCACTTTCAATATCTTGTATAGTTGTACACAATATGACTCCGTAACTTGCGTAAGCAAAACTAGACTTAGGAGCATTGCCAAATTTAATAGATAAATCAATCTGTGTTAACACAAGTGGCACTAATAATTCTGGAATACCTATATAGCCGATCCCTATCATTCCTCCCAGAATCGACATAGCTGCTAGAGATTCTGGATCGGTCATTTTGGGCAGGTTAATTAAGTTGTAAGGTTCCGCTTTTATATATATGTTATTTGGAGATTTTGGCCAAAGAACTCCTAGCAAATGTAGCACTTTTAATCCAAGGTTAAACCCTTCTTTAAACTTGCTTTTTTTTATGCAATTTTCAATCTTCAACTCATATATTGGGACTTGCTCTAGAACAGTTTTAGCATTTTCTAGGACAAGGTTAGCTAAAGCTTCCATTTGCTCAAAATTCCCCAAACGGTAGGCTACCTGTGCGGCTTCTTGATGTAGTTGCAAGCTGAGGTGGTATTGCAGCAGCCAAGTGTTTCCTGTCAGCAAATTTATCCCTGTTTGCAGATAGTTAAAAGCTGGCTGATAAGCCGTTGATGCTTTAGCCTTTTGACCTGCTATTAGGTTTAATTCTGCCAGTTCATATTTTTCTTCATGATAAACAATTAACTCTAAGCCGAAATTTAATTGATTAACAATATCAAATATTTTTTCGTCTCGCTTGTCGATGGGAGTATTTTGCAGCAGTAGTTGTCCTATTTGTTTGTGGACGATCGGCTTATCCTGTTCATCAATCAGGGAACAAGCGGCTTGCTGAATTCTGTCATGAACAAACTTGTATTCGATGGATTGGCTACTGGGTAATTTTCCGGCAATTTCTAATTCCACATCTCCCATATTCCCCAGCAACACGACTAAATTCTCAGCAACTGCTGCGTACAAATCCTCCGCCGTTTGTCCCACAGATTTTTCGCAAAGTGAGGCGAGGGTTTTCAAATCGAATTGATTGCCAATGCAGGCTGCTATCTTTAACGTTTCCTGCGTATTATCGGGCAGTTGTTGAATTTTGCTAGCCATCAACTCGACAACATTATCAGTGAAATTCCTCGCTTTAATTTCCTCTAAATCCCACTGCCAACTCCCCTGTCTCCCCTCTTGGTAAGGCTGGGCTGCTTCATTCTCTTGTAGCGGCAATCCCCCCGTCGTTGCCGCGATATCTGAAACCCCTACCCCATCGTCTATGGGCTGGGCGGGCACGGGGGCACCGCCCCTACAAAACCCTGGTTTTTCGTAGGGGCAATCCCCCCGTGGTTGCCCCGAAACAGCCCTGGGGGTAAAGTCAAATTGTAACAGTCCTTCTGTATAAAGCGATTTGAGAAATTCATTCATAAAGAAAGGATTCCCGCCCGTCTTGAAAAACACTAACTCGGCAAGGGATTTGACTCTTGCTTCCGGGCAATTCAGGGCATCAGAAATCAGTTGAGTAACAGAGGATAACTCCAAAGGTGACAGGAAAATGCGATCGACTTTTGCCCCATTTTTGACAATCTCTTCAATTGTTAGCATTAACGGATGAGCCGCAGAAACTTCGTTATCCCGATAAGCCCCAATTAAAAACAGTCCCGCTGGCGAAGCATTCATCAGCAGTTGCATCAGTTTCAGAGATGCGCCGTCAGCCCACTGCAAATCATCGATAAATATTGTCAGAGGATGTTCGGGTTTGGTAAAGACTTTAATGAAGTTTTGAAACACAAAATTAAAGCGATTTTCCGCTTCAGCCGCACCCAATTCTGGCGGCGGGGGTTGCTTGCCGATAATTAATTCAATTTCGGGAATTACGTCAATAATAACTTGACCGTTAATTCCCAATGCGTCTAATAACTTTTCCCGCCATTCTGTGAGATTGGCTTCGCTTTCTGCTAACAGTTGTTTGGCTAAATCCTGAAAAGCATTGACAATGGCGCTGTAAGGAATATTGCGCTGATATTGGTCAAATTTGCCGGAGATAAAATAACCGCGATGTTGAGTAATCGGTTTGTATAATTCTTGCACCAAAGCTGATTTGCCGATACCAGAATATCCCGAAATCAGCATCATTGAGCTTGTGGCACAGGCATCTTGCCTGTGACTGCTTGTGGCACAGGCATCTTGCCTGTGACTGCTTGTGGCACAGGCAT
>NZ_JAUBTT010000036.1:0-42171 GCF_036705125.1 Microcoleus sp. B7-D4 | reverse complement strand
TCTTGCCTGTGACTGCTTGTGGCACAGGCATCTTGCCTGTGACTGCTTGTGGCACAGGCATCTTGCCTGTGACTGCTTGTGGCACAGGCATCTTGCCTGTGACTGCTTGTGGCACAGGCATCTTGCCTGTGACTGCTGACTGTTTCAAAAGCTGTTAGTAAACTATCAATTTCTCGCTCTCTGCCATAAAGTTTTTGCGGAATTTGAAAGCGATCAGAAATATCTTGACATCCTAGCGAAAAAAAGGATATATTGTTATTGCTGTGCAGTTGATTTAAGCATTCTTCTAAATCCGCTTTAATGCCGATCGCACTTTGATAGCGCTCCTCAGCATTTTTCCCCATCAACTTCATCACAATATCGGAAAGAATTTGCGGAATTTCAGGATTCACCTGAGATGGAGACAAGGGCTGTTTAGCGAGATGACTGTGTACTAATTCCAGCACATCGTTAGTGTCAAAAGGCAGTTGGTATGTCAGCAGTTCGTAAAAGGTAGCGCCCAGGGAATAAAAATCCGTGCGGTAATCTAAACTTCGGTTCATCCTGCCGGTTTGTTCCGGCGACATATAAGCAAGAGTTCCCTCTAAAATGTTGGGATTTTTGATGGTGTAATTCTCGCGCGTCAACTGCGTAGAAATGCCAAAATCGATGATTTTGAGTTGTCCGTTAGCTGGATTGAAGACAATATTTGAAGGGTTAATGTCTTTGTGAATGATGTGGGCGCTGTGAATTTGTTGTAAACCTTCTGTTGTGGCGATCGCAATTCGCAAGAATTCTGCAATACTAAATTTTTGCTGCTGCATCCAAATTTTCAAGGATTCGCCGCCAAAATCCTCAACAAACATCACCAGCGTGTTTTGATATGGCTGCAAATCATAGGCTTTGATACAGCCACTCAGATTCAGAGATTGTGTAATTTTATACTCTGTGCGATAGCGGGCGAGTTCTTGGGGTGTGGGATAATTTTCTTTAAGGACTTTGATCACGACGGGGAGACAGTCGGGTTGTCGGAATGCTCGGTAAACTAGGGAGTTTGCGCTTTCGTAGATGAGTTCTGTGACTTCAACGCCAGGAAAAGTGAGCATATTCAGCCTGCGGTCAACTTTGCAGTCGAACATAGCATAAATTTGCTCCTCACACCAGATGTGCGTGAGCCATCAGTCGATTTTAGATGTTAGATTTTAGATTTTAGATTTGACTCCACATCTGAGATTTTAGATTTTAGAAGCCAAAACAGGCTTCCCAGTCAATACAGCTTGTTCGATAATGTCAGCGGCGCGCTTGACTCCGCCCGATCGCCTCTTGCATCTCGATCGCCCTTTGTTTATACGACTCTTGGGTTAGGACTTTCACAATTGCCGATCGGACTTTAGAAACGCTCAATCCTCCTATAATTAATACATTAGCTTGCCATCGTTATTATTAATTCCCAGTAATGTGACAGAAGAATGCCGATAATCACCGCTAGATGTGCGGCAATTGGCAGAAATTTGAGATCCATTAATACCGAAGTCTGTGCAAGTTCGGTTGAACGTACTTGCTTCCCCAATATTGCCTTGTACCAGTTGTCCATTTTTATTATGAACTCCTTGAATGGTAATGGAAGTGCGCTGATTAGTGCCATCTTTTTTGTCACAAGTTGCAGATAATTGAGCGCCATTGATTGAAAAATCCGTGCAACTGGTAGCAAAGGTACTTGCTTTTTGAGCATGGGTCGGCTGCTGAAAGATGGAGAACGATAGTACGATTGAAGCCGACACTCCAAACAATTTAATGAATTTCATGGTTTTTTTTGTTGATTTACTATTTTTAGCGTAAGATAATAACCCTAAAAACCTTCTAGCTTTTAGTTGAGTATGAACTTAGCCAAATAGTCAGTTGGCGACTCAGCCTCTGTGAGGTAAAATCCTAAACTTTTGGCTGGATGTCGCCCTCAAATATAGGCTGTCATTGCTTATACAAGACTTACGGAGGTATGGAACGCAGGCTTTACTCATTGCACAGAAACGGAGTATTACCAGTCTATAGTTCCGTGGAATATTCGATACCTAACCAAAAGTTCAGGTAATCTCCTCAACTAAAGGTGAGTTAAAGCTCTGTTGTTTTTATAGGTTCAAAACTAAACTTGGAGCTAGCTACTTTAGCTGGGTAATTTCCTAAACTAAATTTACGCATAGGCCAGCACTAGCCTAGCTGGAAAAAACAAATAAGGAGTTACTTCCTTAACAATTCAATTAGGAGCAAATCTCATGTCTTTTGAATTTGAAAGCGTCAATCATTTTTTTCAAGAAGTCTCGCAAGATCCAGAACTCCAGCTACAGTTCCAATCGGTAACGGATCGGGAAAGCTTAGTGAATAAAGCGGTAGCCCTGGGCAAAGAAAAAAGCTACAGTTTCTCCTCAACAGAGGTTTCTGAGTGGCTGGAGTCGGTGACTGCTCAGCATCAGAGCCAGTCAGATACTTCAGGCGAGTTGTCTGACAGTGAATTGGAGGCTGTTGCTGGCGCAGGAGTTATCGGAGCTGGTATAGGAGCAGTTCTAGGTGCTCTAGGTGGATTTCTCGGCGGTCTTTTCGCAGGAGAAGACCCCTTTAAGGAATCCGCAAAAGGAGCTATTTCTGGAGCTGTAGTCGGTGCGGCGACTCCAACACCGTAGGTAATCTTTGTCTTAATACAACACCGAAATCAAAAGGAGCAATCAGATGGACAGCACTAATCAGTTTTGCCAAGAAGTCGATCGAGATTCTGCCGTACAACAGCAACAGTCGCCAGCCAATCCTGTTGCTGAAGAATTGGACGATACGGAATTAGATGCGATCGCAGGCGGTCTTACGTTTTTCAATTGGAGTAGGCTCCAGTGGTACGGTCCGACCGAGAGAATTTCGACCGAGGATTTTGCTAGCGATTTTGCTAGCCACATAGCGGGTAAAAAGGCTGGATAGCAGCCAACTTTGCTAGGAGTTGGTTCGATCGCTTTTGGAAGCAAATTTCACTAATTATCGAAGGAGAAAACATCTGATGGAAAGCAACAATCGATTTTTGCAAGAAGTACCCTCCGAGTCGTCCGCAATCACAGCATCCGCACCGGATAACTCAACTAATCAAGAATTGAATGATACGGAATTAGATGCGATCGCAGGCGGTATCCGTACTATCACAGCCAGCGGTCCAAAGCCCGACTTTTTGTTGCGTATGGGTCCGGTCTTCCAAATAACTGAAGAAACGCTGTCCTATTTGGGACGGAAGATATGAGCTGCTTGTAACTAGAAGCGATCGCGCTTCTGCTGAGTTTAAACATCCAAGGAGAAAACATCTGATGGAAAGCAACAATCACTTTTTGCAAGAATTACCGTCCGAGTCGTCCAAACTCACAGCATCCGAATTGGGAAATTCAACCGATCGAGAATTGAACGACTTGGATCTCGAAGCGATCGCGGGTGGTCATTCTAATATGGCCGATCGCGCTCGGGCTGCCGGTATGCCTGTGGTCACAAGCAACAGTCCCCGACCTCATTTTAAAGGCCCCGCTATCAGTATGGAATTCTTTGAAGCATTAAGGAATTTCGATCGCGGATAGAAGAAATGAGTTGCTTGTAATGAGCCACTTGTAATTGCCAACTGTAACGCGATCGATGAGGCTAAAATTCGCAAAGCAATCGTATACTCTGCGATTGCTTTTTTGTTACAAAATGACAAATACAACAATCCAAATCTACAGAAAATATGAATGCAATACAGCCACTATACCTGATGCAGCAAGCCCCCGATCGGGGCAGCACAACAATATTTAGCGTTGGCTTAGTTATCGCCTGCTTGCTATTGCTAATTTTGTTGTGGTTGCCCGATTTGCTAACAAAACAATAAGCAGTTCTGCAACTATCAATGTACGGAATATAACGGATGTAACTGAGATGTTGCACCAGTTTTAAGCAGGCTTTTATGAACTGGCAAGATGCCCGTTCCACAAAGAGTGAATTTCTTGTGGAACGGGCATCTTGCCCGTTCTTGATAAGGGTTTTACCTTGAATCCCTACTCTATCTGCCGCGCCACTAATCTAGCAAATAATCCTCCCTGTTTTACCAATTCCTCAAAGGAACCAAATTCCACCAAGCGGCCGGCTTCAATTACATAAATACGATCGGCATTGCGAATCGTACTCAGGCGGTGGGCGATGACAACTCGCGTCACATTTAACTTATCCAAACTCTCAGTAACGATCGCCTGGGTGCGGTTATCCAAAGCACTCGTAGCTTCATCCATCAGGATAACCTTTGGTTTGACAACCATTGCGCGCGCAATTAACAATCTCTGCCGCTGTCCTCCCGAAAGATTCGTGCCTCCCTCGCTGACAACCGTGTGCATTCCCATCGGCATTTGTTCGATATCGGCGGCTAAACCGGCCATTTGCGCCGCTTCCCAAGCTTCCTCCTGCGTTACCATCGCCCCGCAGGTAATATTGTCAAACATCGAACCAGCATTAATTCTGCCGTTTTGCAGCACTACTCCTAACTGCCGCCGCACAGCTTGAACGTCGAGGCCTGCTAAATCTTGATTGTCGTAATAAACAGTGCCACTTTGTGCTATTTCAAATCCCAATAACAGCCGAAATAATGTTGATTTACCGCTACCCGACGGCCCGACGATCGCGATAAATTCTCCCGGTTGAATATTGATGCTGACATCATCTAAAATTGGGGGCCCGTCCTCCCGGTAGCGGAAAGTTGCCCTATCGACAGTAATTTGACCTTTTAAGCGCCCCGGATCGGCTTTTGTCGGGTCAGATTCCGGGATTCCCTGGACGATCGGTTTGGCTCGCTCCCACAGCGGTACAATTCCTAAAATATCAGTTAGGGTATTGCTCAAATCTGTGACGCCGGAAAGAAAGGTTCCGAAGGCGGAATTAAAAGCGAGAAACGTCCCCATATTCAGTCCGCTGCCTTCTGTTTGAGAGGTTTGCATGAACACAATTGCAAACCAAAACATCAGAATAGAACTAACTAACGGCAGCGCTTCGTTAAATACAGAAACGCTGTCGTCAATTCGTTTAATGCCAGTTCTTAATTTAATTTGTTTGCTGTATTTTTTCGCCCAAGCTGCAAAGGCTCGCCCTTCTGCTGCAGCTACCCGCAGCTTTGATACTCCGTTAATTAGTTCTACTGTCAGCCCGTTAATGTCGCCTTCTCCTGTTTCCATCTGCCGCTCTTTTGGGATTAAGAGCAAGCTCGATGTGACTGTTACTATAACCGCCAGAAAAGTTAAGCCAATTCCGACTAAAGTCAGCGGCAGGCTGTAAACAAACATCAGCCCCAAATTCAGCAGGGAAAATATGGCGCTCAAAAGTGTCCGCTGCGTCGCGCCGCTGAGTTGGGCGCGAATTTGATTAACTGCTAATAAGCGAGTCAGCAAGTCGCCAGAGGAATAGCTGCGAAAAAATGCCGGTTTTAATCTCAGCAATCGATCCCAAACTGCCGGCTGGAGAGTGCCGCTGGCAGCATTTTCGATCCGCAGCGTCAGAATTGTTTGGGCCATGCTAAATACAGCCCGTCCGATCGCCGCAACTAACAATACCAGCCCTAACTGCCACAGTAACAAACGATCGCTGTCAGGAATAGCATCATTGACCAAAATCGAGGTAGCTTGCGGCGTCACCATCCCCAGCAGCGTTCCCAATATCCCCAGCCCGAAAGCAACGATCATGTCTTTTTCGTAGCCCTTCGTCCCGAAGCGAAACAGTTCCGCAGCGTTGTGAAGCAATAGCGGCAGGGGCCGGTAAAACATGAGAGTTTCTGACGACAACTCTTGGGCGATTGCTTTAGTTACCCGTTTGCGAGTGCGGTCGATCGGATCGAACAAAGTATAGCGAGATCCCTTACCGGGCAGCAAAGCTACAGGTCGATTTTCGGACTTTGTATAAGCCAATAGCGGGCCGCAGTTTTGCCGCCACCAATCCCCAGCCAGCAGCACGTGGCGGGTGCGAAATTGGGACGATCGCGCGATCGCCTCCATCGGATCTTTAACTCGACTCAAATCTTCGGAACCCGCCGGGGGATTGACGGTTATACTTTGTGCCTTACCTACAGCCCCAGCAGCGATTAACAGCGGCGTTCCTTCCTCAGACAAGGCAGTTTTCCGGGGATGCAAAACCTCGGTTAAATCTCCCAAAGCTGTCTGAGTTACTTGGCGGTTTAGCTGTTCGCGTTCCTGAAAGCGGCGGAAGTCCTCTGCTTTTTGCTGGGAAACCAGCAAGTTCAAGCAGCAGCAAAAATACTCGTGCAGCAAAGCTAAACTCGCGGGCAGCCAGTCGGCATTTTCCACCTCTGCTGTTGAGAAAATTTGCACCTCAACTTCCCCGGATGCCACCAGTAGCATATTCCCAGCCAAAGGAAATGCTGGGGAAGCGGAATTTAACTGCAATTCCCCGACACTCGCATCGCCCGACGAGACGCGCACCCAGACAACTGTTTCCGGCGGCGATCGCAGAATTTGACCGGGAAGTAGCGATATCTGCTGCGAGGCTGCTGCGACAACCGCAGTTTCTGGGGCAACTTTTTCCTCCGGGGCGTGAAGCGCAGCTATCCCGTAGGGAATCACTCGTTCTCCCAAATGCTGTATCCACCCTTCCACAAGCGATCGCGTTTTGCTGTCACCAGCAGCAACTAAAGCGGCACAATCTGCGATCGCGATCGGTTCCAGTTCCGTTTCGGCGATCGCGATCGCCAGAAGTCCCCAACCTGGTTTTAAATTTTCTCCCCCCCTTGTAGGGGCGGTGCCCCCGTGCCCGCCCTGGTTGGGGGGGGTAGCAGCGCCGAACAAAGCCTCGCCGGCACCGACGCCGAACAGATAATGGCGGTTGCCCGCAGGCTTCTCACTTTGTATCTTGGCTGCAAACACTGCGATCGCGCCCGACTTAACAATCCATACCTGATGCGGGTCATTCAGCAGCAGCGGTTCATTTCCTTTAATTCGGTGCAGTTTCTTAACAGGATTTAGATCGAGCATAGCTAGTAATTTGCGAGTAGTAATATCAAGTCCGGCAGGGGTTTAAAGCCTTGCCTCAAAGAAGACAGTGCGATCGTATCGATCGGGCTAATCCACAGATCCTAGGAGTGATTAAAATCCCCGTCTCATAGCTAAAGTCGGTTTTAACCGACTGAATAGCTAAGACTCTATAGCCAACACTGAATAGCCCAATCAAACCATCGCTCATTTCAGTCCTCTTCAGAGGACTTTAGCTATTAGACAGGGAATTCATTCCCTGGCGGACTACCGGGTTGGCTACTGTATTTCTGCTGTTTATTGTTCATTCCCAACCAAACGAGCATAAGGCCCTCCCAGCTTTTGCAACTCCTCATGAGTGCCTCTTTGAACTACTTTCCCCCCTGCGAGCATAATAATTTCATCGCAATCTCGAATCGTACTCAAACGGTGAGCAACCACAATACAAGAAGTACCGCGACGCCTCAAATTGCGATCGATAATTAACTCTGTTTCAGCATCCAGAGCACTCGTTGCTTCATCCAGCACCAACACCGCTGGATTCCTCACTAATGCCCTGGCAATTTCCAAGCGCTGTCGCTGTCCGCCGCTCATATTTGTCCCCCCTTCATTGAGTTGAGCATCGTATCCTCCCGGCATATTCAAGATAAGTTCGTGAATTGCCGCATCAATGCACGCTTGCACTAAATCTGCTTCCGGTACTGTCGGGTCCCAAAGCGTGAGATTTTCCCGAACTGTTCCGGCAAATAGAAATATCTCTTGTTCGACCATTGCCAGCGAATTTGCTAGGATAGAACGGGGAATCAAATTGCGGGGAACCCCGTCAAATAAAATTTCGCCATTCATTGGTTCGTAAAGCCCGGTCACAAGTTTGGCAATAGTAGATTTGCCCGAACCGCTTCCCCCCACTAACGCTACCCGCTGACCAGGTTTTACGGTTAAGTTCAAGTTGTCAATTAGCGGCGCTTCCAAGCGGCTGTAGCCAAAACTGACACCGCGCAATTCAATGCTTCCTTGCAGGTGAAAAGAATCTGGTGCAAGGGCGATGCGACAGTTTTTACTATTAAAAGAATCGCGGTCTGTTTCGGGGTCGATCGGGTTTTGCAGAACGTCATCAAGTCGGCTTAAATCGGCTTCTAATTCTTGCAGAGTGCTGCCAAAATTGACTAGATTGTTGACGGGTCGGAGGAATTGCTGAGTGAGACTTTGATAGGCAATTAACATCCCGATACTCAAACCGCCGTTCATCACCCGCAAGCCGCCGACAACTAAGATAGCAGTTGCAGCTAATGCCGTTAAAAATGCTGGTAATATTGACAATACTTGAGTGGGCAAAGCCAATTCTTGCTGGGCGTTGCTCATTTTGGCATAGTACCCGGCAAACTTAGAAAATAAATCGAATTCTAAACCGCTAGCTTTGACAGTTTCTATAGATTGAATGCCTGCGATTGCAGCACCGCCAACCTTACCTGTTTCCTGAGCTAATCTGGTGTTAGCATCGACGCGACTGCGGGATAAAGATTGCAGTGCCAGAAAGTTTAAGGCCGCAAAAACAGCGGCAACACTGGTCAATACCCAGTCGTACATAACCATAATTATCGCATAGAAAACCATCATCACTGCGTCGATCGCAGTTGCAGCAAGTTTCCCCGATAAAATTTCAGCAACCTTATCATTAACTTGGCAGCGGCTGCTAATTTCACCTGCAAACCGCTGGGCGTAAAATCCCACAGGCAAGCGCAACGTATGCCAGACAAACTGTCCCGACATCGAAATCGCAAGCTTGTTTGCCAGCCGCCGCAAATAGAAAAGCCGCATCCGCGCTAGCAACCCTTGAATAGCAGCGGCAAACAACATTCCTAATATTAAAGGTCGCAGCCACTCGTGACGGTTTTCGACGAGAATTTCATCCACAAAAATTTGGGTAAATGCCGCGCCAGCCAAACGGGGAACAGTCAGTAATAAACCAGCAATTAAACAAAATGCGATCGCCCAACGGGAACTTTGCAATCGGGAATCTAAAGCACTGGCAATACTCGGTTTTTTCCCGCCCTTTTTAAACTCAGGCCCCGGCTCAAAAGTCAAAACAACGCCAGTATAAGCCGACTTAAATTCTTCTAGGGAAACAGTCCTCGGCCCCGATGCGGGGTCGTTGAGGTAAACGCGCTTTTTCTTAATACCCTCAACTACCAAAAAGTGATTGAAATTCCAAAAAACAATAAAAGGCGGCGGTACAGTTTTCAACTCTTCGACAGTTTTTTTAAACCCTTTAGCATCTAAGCCGTAAATTCTGGCTGCTTTGAGGATATTAGAAGCTTTACTGCCATCGCGAGAAACGCCGCACTCGCTCCGCAATTGAGCTAAAGGTACTGGGTGTTCGCAGTAACTTAAAATAATTCCTAAAGCAGCAGCACCGCATTCTACTGCTTCCATTTGCAGCAGCGTGGGAGTACGAACTCGCCTTAATTTGCGCGGTGTAAAAAACTTGTCAATCCAGGGAGTTTTCATCTGTTATAAGGCTAAAATCCATAATAAACTTTGCTTGTATTCGAGTCTAGATCCCCCTAAATCCCCCTGATTGTTGGGGAGTAGGGGTTGACTTTGACTGCTCTTGTCCCCCCCTTGTTAAGGGGGGTTAGGGGGGATCTAGACTTCGATATAAACAAGAGAGACGGTCGGTTTAATAGTAAGGTGCGTTAGACCCGAAATCCTCGATAATCATTCTAGAACTTCGTCTGACGCACCCTACAAGTCGATGGGAGTGTGACAGTTAGCCTTAGTCCTAAATTAATAAACTCCTGTCAAAGACCGAAAAATAGGAATCACGTAAGAAATCGGCGCTAACTGCCCGATTTGAACCCGCACTAGCGCAGTAGTACCGGGGGAAATCTTGAGAGGAGGCCCGTTCGAGGAAGACCATTTGTAACCGCTGATAGTGTTCGGATCTTGTTGCAATTCCACAAATATTTGCACGGGAGCACCGCCACCAGCTATGTTTTTTGCGATGCTGTCAGCCAAATTTTCATTGCCGATAATTGACGACATATCTTGATTAGTAACCGGAAAAGGAGAAACTTGGGTTACTTTGCCGACAATGCCGCCGTAGCGTTCCCGCTTGACGACGCTAGGGGTAACTTGTACGGTCATTCCCGGTTTAATTTGCTTGCCGTCTCTGTCAGCAAAATAAACAAGACTGACCATTTTTTCGCGAGAATTTTTAGATTCAACTGTCCCGATCCTTGTACCGATGTTCAGTATTTGACCTGCAACGGCGCTAACTTCTAAAACGCGGCCGTCGTATTGGCTGGTAATTTTGCTGTCGGCTGTCAACTGATTCTGCAAGTGGGCAATCTTGCGTTTAACTTCCTGAATTTGATTTGTTTGGGCGATCGACTTCTCTAAATCTTGTTGAGCTAGTTTGACCGCTTGGGTTTCCATGTCTTTAATCTTAGTTTTGATTTCGTCAATTTTATTCAGGTTTTGCAGGTACTCCCGTTCGGTGTTACTTTTCTGAACTTTAAGTTCTTGGAGATTGTTTTTAATTTCGTTAAGGCGGTTGAGATTTTGCAGGTACTCCCGTTCGGTATTGGTAGCTTCTACCTTGAGTTGCTGCCGGCTGTTTTTGAGGTCGTCAATTTTATTGAGATTTTGCAGGAATTCGCGATCGCTATTGGTTTTCTGAACGTCGAGTTCTTTTAACTGCGTTTCAATATCCGCCAGTTGCATCTGAGAGTCCGCGAATTCCTGTCTCGCTTGCAGCATTACATCCTCGCTGATCGCCCTCTCTTGTTCGTAAAGAACGCGGCGAGTTTCAAACCGCTGCTGTAAAGTTTCCACCAAAGAAGTGATGTGCTGTTTTCGCTGCAAAAGACTCTCGCGTTTTTTGGCGATCGCGGCCAGAGTTTGCTGCCGCAATATCGGTGCAACTTGTTCTCGCCGCAAACTTTCTTCCAAACTTTGGCGTTTTTCTGCTAAGGCTGTCAGAGTTTGCTGCCGCAGTACCGGCGCAATTTGTTCTCGACGCAAACTTTCTTCCAAACTTTGCCGTTTTTGCTCTAATGCCGCCATACTTTGCTGGTGCAGTATCGGTGCAACTGACTCCCTATTCAAGCTTTCTTGAAGGTCTTTTTGCTGCTGTTCTAGCGTTTTTAATTCCAGGGCAATTTGCTGTTTTTGCAGCTTATTAGTATCTTGTTTTTGCCCTTGCAGTTGGGCTAATTTCGCTTTTTCTTGCTCTAACTGCTGCTTGAGGTCTAGTTTATCAATTCTACCGATTTCCTGACCCCGTTTAACAACATCTCCCGGCTTGATATTTAGCTTTACCAATTGACCGGAACTAGCAGCTTGAAATTGCACGACTCGGCGGGGCAGAAGCAACACGCCTTGACCGGAAACAGTCAGCGGAATTCGCCCGATCGCACTCCAAACCCCCGCAGCAGCAACTAAACAGCCAATTGCAGTTAGTGGCAGCCACGATCGAGGACTAACCACCTGCATCATTTGGTCAAGGCGTTCCGGTGAAGATAAGCGATCGATCGCTTCAGTAGTGAAAAGTTTGTTTTGTTTTACCTGCATCAGCTATTCCTTTCGAGAGTGCGATCGCGGCTGTAAGCAGGGGTGTATTTGAAAGGGAAATTCCTTGCAAGTCAATTGAGGCACAAACAATTTCCCAACAAACGTTCAAAGCTTCCGTGCAATTACTTGAATGTTCTCACTCCTGTTTGCAGCTTGCCTGTAAAATCACTTTACGACAATTAACCCTCGTAAGACCTAACTAACAGTAGAGTTTTCAGCTAACAAAAAGACCAGCGTACAGCCAGTCTTCAGACGGGGGAATGACCCGAACTTTCGGCTAGGTATCGCCCGCAGCCAGGGCCTACACATTGGTCACCAGTTAAGCTAAAAACACTTTGGTCAATGGGTAGAATTACTCTAAAGTATCGAAGTAGCAACTTAAAATGTGGTGCGATTTGTTCAATGAGGTGGGTAAAACATTTACGACACCTGCAAGGATTGCTATATAGTTTGATTTTTGATAAAATTAGTGAACCAACCCCAGTGCAACAAAAGGTTCTAGTTTTGCTTGTGTTTCTCTAACTTATACGCAGTAAACCGGGCGCCCGAATCTTTCTTTAAAAAGCTTACTCTACACTGAATATACCTTTTATCTATTGGGGAAGTTCAGTGTAATTGGTGATTGGTAATTGTAGGTTGGGTAGAACTAAGGAATGAGAATTAAATAACTTACAATGCGTGATGGTTCTTGTGGGATGGGCGTCCCGCCCGTCCAGAAAGGGCGGGACGCCCGCCCGTCCAGAAAGGGCGGGCGTCCCGCCCAACCCACAAACTTGTGTAAATTATTTAATTCGCGATCCTAAGAGAAACCGCACCTACAATTACTATTAACAGTCAATCGATTTTAGATTAAAGAATTGAAGCATTGACCCCACGGATAAATTCGGGGGCTTGCTTATCGGATACAGGTTTTTGATTTCTCCGTCCTGAGTCTGCAAAGGAATGAATCACGTGGCGGGTATCCTGGATGCTTTCGGTCAAAATCAACAGTCAAAAGTTAACAGTCAACAGTTAATTGTTAACCGTTGACTGTTAAACTGAATGCCTGTGCCGAACTCGCTAGAAACGGCGGGAATGGCTGTTCATTCTTTGGATTTAGAACTTTTGGAAAGCTTACCTTCAAAAGGTTGAACTCCACTATTGGGATAGTTGTCATCGCTGGGGCTAAAAATCCGCACCGCTGCTTCCGAAACGTAACGCATCGCGTTTGCCAAAGATTTAGAAAGATTCATAGAATCTGCCTCTCTTGTCTGAGTTCTGATACTTTTAATATTACTCAGATTTTTGGGCGGTGGATGACTTTAGCAATATTTATTTGAATTACTTATTGGTCTGCAACAATGAAGCAAGCTGAAGCTTGGAGAAATTACGCATTTTTGGACGATCGACCTTTTGGTGGTAGATTTTTCCTTGCTCAACTCAAGCAGTCGCGATCGCCCTCCCGACGCTTAGAAACCGCGTTGTCTAACTCTATTCAAGGGCTGCAACGAAATATTTTCGCAAAAAACCCGCAACGCTTGAGTGTTTATGCTTAATTCCTGAGTTGGTTAAATTAAGTATTTATATGGGTTTTACCATAATATTACTCTCCAAATTAACCGAAATCCGCTATTAAAGGGCATAATCAGCGAATTTTTCCGACAAATATCTGCAATCTTTATCAAAAGTTTACAAAAAGATATGGTATTTGTCACTATAATTAAGAAAAAGAAGTTTGTCCGGGGTTTTTCTTATGGAAACTGCGACAGAAAGCCTGCAGCTCACAGGTTTTGAAGAAATCTTAGAAGACCGGGAACTGACGGTTTCCTCAGCAGATTACAGCCTTTTGACCGATCTCTACCAGCTAACGATGGCCGCTTGTTATGTCGGGGAAGGGCTCGACGGGCGGGCCGCGAGTTTTGAGTTGTTCGCGCGCAGGCTGCCAGAGGGTTTTGGCTACGCGATCGCGATGGGTTTGGCTCAAGTTATCGATTATTTGGAAAAATTTCGGTTTTCGCCGGCGCAAATTCAGGCTTTGCAGTCCACTGGGATTTTTGCTGGCGCCCCGGAACGATTTTGGACTTTACTCGCCACAGCCCGCTTTACTGGCGATGTTTGGGCGGTGCCGGAGGGGACGGCGGTGTTTGCCAACGAGCCTCTGCTGCGAATTGAGGCTCCTCTGTGGCAGGCTCAGTTAGTGGAAACTTATTTATTGAATGCCATAAATTATCAAACTTTGATTGCGACGCGGGCAGCGCGGCTGCGCGATGTGGCGGGCCCGGAGGCTAAATTGCTAGAATTCGGGACGCGGAGGGCTTTTGGGCCTCAAGCTGCTGTATGGGCTGCTAGGGCTGCCCTGGCTGCGGGGTTCGACGGAACTTCTAATGTTTTGGCTGCTTTGAAGTTAGGCAGCAAACCTGTAGGTACGATCGCCCATGCTTTGGTAATGGCTGTTGCCGCCCTCGAAGGCAGCGAGAATCAGGCGTTTGCAGCTTTTCACCGCTATTTTCCGGGGGCGCCACTGCTGATAGATACTTACGATACTGTGGCGGCGGCGCGGATGTTGGCCGATCGAGTAAACAGCGGTGAAATGCAGTTGGAAGGCGTGCGGCTGGATTCGGGCGATTTGGCGGTGCTGTCTCGGGAAGTTCGATCGATCCTGCCTGGGGTTCCAATTTTTGCTAGTGGCGATTTGGACGATCGAGAAATTGCTAAATTAAAAAGTAGCGGCGCTTGCATTGACGGTTACGGTTTGGGAACGAAGTTGGTCAGCGGTTCCCCTGTGAACGGTGTTTATAAGTTGGTGGAAATTGACGGAATTCCGGTGATGAAAGAGGCAAGCGGCAAGGTAACATATCCAGGAAGAAAGCAAATTTTTAGACATATTGAAAATGGGCAAATTCTCACAGATTGTTTGGGATTGTCGGGAGAAACTATTCACAATTGCGATTCTTACTTACCATTAATGGAGTTGGTTGTAAAGGACGGCACACGAGTGCAGAAGCCGGAAAGTTTGGACGATATCGCCAAACGAACTGCTGCTTCTGTCGCCAGTCTTCGCCCCGAAACTCGCCAACTTGACAACCCGATTTCGCCGCATGTGGAAATTTCTACAGATTTGCAGAGTCTCACCCAAAAAACGAAAAAGAGTCATTAGTTATTAGTCAGTGGTTATTGGTGCTAACTTAAGACTAAAATCCATGGTAAATCTCGCTTCCAGCTTAGCCTCGATCCCCCTAAATCCCCCTTAAGAAGGGGGACTTTGAGAGCTGACAGTCCCCTCTTTTTTGAAGGGAGACTTTGATCGATCCAGTCCCCCCCTTTTTAAGGGGGGTTAGGGGGGATCGAGGGGTTAATTATCAAACAGCAGGCTGGAACTACGTTTGATATTAATTTGACACGCTTTGGTCATTAGTATGTAGTTCAATTCCCCATTCCCAATTACCCATTACCGATTCCCTATGCAGAAGATTGCTCTTTTTGGAACCAGTGCCGATCCACCCACAGCAGGACACAAAACAATTCTGAGTTGGCTTTCCCAACATTTTGATTGGGTAGCAGTTTGGGCGTCGGACAATCCTTTTAAGTCGCACCAAACTTCTCTAGAACACCGATCGGCAATGCTGCTGTTAATGATTCAAGAAATTAATTCGCCCAGACACAATCTTTGCTTGCATCCAGAACTCAGCAGTCCGAGGACGGTGGAAACTGTGGAACAAGCAAGATTGCTGTGGCAGGATGCAGATTTGACACTGGTAATAGGTTCTGACTTGGTGGGGCAACTGTCTCGCTGGTACAAATTTGAACAATTGTTAAAACAAGTGGACTTGCTGATAGTACCGCGACCGGGTTATCCGTCAGAACAATTAGATTTGTGGCAGTTGAGGCGCATGGGTGCAGAGGTGGCGATCGCATCTTTGAATGGTCCCAATGTTTCTTCTACCTTCTATCGGGAAACAGGAGACACCCAAGCCCTGACTCCGACCATCGAAGATTACATCAATAGGGAGCATTTGTACGCATGGCACGAGGCACGAAAAAGAGCGAAGGTTGCTCATTAGCTGACTTTAAAGTAGGAGTAGATAATGTGATTTTTTCCGTCGATGCCGTGCAGAACCGCTTGTTGGTACTGTTGGTAATGCGGCAAGACGAACCGTTTATGGATTCTTGGAGTCTTCCTGGTACTTTGGTGCGGGACGGAGAGTCTCTTGAAAATGCGGCTTACCGAATTTTGTCTGAGAAAATTCGGGTAAAAAATTTGTATCTGGAGCAATTGTATACTTTCGGAGAACCGGGGCGCGATCCTCGGGAAATTACCAGGGGCGATCGTTATCTTTCGGTGAGTTATTTTGCTTTGGTTCGCTTTGAGGAAGCTGAGTTAATTGCTGGGAGTGTAGTGGCGGGTGTGGGCCACCGCGTCGGCGGCATTGCTTGGTATCCCGTGCAACAAGTTCCTAAGCTGGCCTTCGATCACAATCAAATTCTCGAATACGGATACCGGCGACTGCGTAACAAACTTGAATACAGTCCGGTAGCTTTTGAAGTTTTGCCGGATGTTTTTACTTTGAGCGATTTGTATCAGCTTTATACAACTATTTTGGGGGAAAGTTTTTCGGATTATTCTAATTTTAGATCTCGATTGTTAAAATTGGGTTTTTTGTGCGATACCGGTGTTAAGGTTTCGCGGGGGGCTGGCCGCCCTGCTAGTTTGTACCGCTTTGATGCGGCCGCTTTTGCTCCTTTAAAAAATAAGCCGTTGGTTTTTATTTAGCTGTTACTTAGATGACATTCGGGGATCAATTTAGTAACATTAGAATAGAAGCTATTAAGGAGTGCAGACGATGAAAGACCCTGATGAATGCGCTAATATTCACGAAGTTCGGGAGGAAATTGATATCATCGATCGAGAAGTGATCGAGGCTTTGAGCAAGAGATTTCAATACGTCATCGCGGCCGCAAGGTTCAAAACGAGTGAAGCTAGCGTTAAATCGTTCGATCGCTTTCACGATATGTTACAGCAGCGGCGCGAGTGGGCTCAAGAATCGGGTTTGAATCCTGATGTGGTTGAAAATATTTACCGGGATTTGGTAAATTATTATATTGAAGAAGAGTTGAAACATTACAAATCCAAGTAATCTTTCGCTACATTCAAATCTAGGACTATAGGAAAGTGAGTCCGCGCGGGCGGACTGTTAGCAATATTTATTAGGTGATTTGGTGAGATGAAAATTGCGATCGCACAACTCAATCCTACTATTGGTGATATCTTGGGCAACTCCAACCTAATTCTGGAGGCTGCGAAAAAAGCTGATGTTGAGGGCGCAAACTTATTGCTAACACCGGAACTTTCCCTGATCGGTTATCCGCCGCGCGATTTGTTAATCAATCCGAGTTTCATTGCAGATGCAGGTGCACAGTTGCTGCAACTGGCGCAAGCTTTGCCGCCGGAGTTGGCAGTCATAGCAGGCACTGCCTTACCTAATGCTAATGCTGTTAAACTCGGCGGAAAATCCTTGTTTAATAGCGCTGTTTTGTTGCAAAATGGCGTGGTCAAACAAGTTTTTCATAAACGCTTGTTGCCTACTTATGATGTATTTGATGAAGATAGATATTTTGAACCGGGAGAAAACAGCAATTACTTTACTATTGGCAAAGTCAAAATCGGCGTTACAATTTGTGAAGATTTGTGGAACAATGAGGAGTTTTGGGGTAAACGCAGTTACGCGGGCGATCCTGTTTCCGATTTGGCAAAATTGGGTGTAGATTTAGTGGTGAATTTGTCGGCATCGCCTTATTCTGCGGGAAAGCGGGGAGTGCGATCGGCGATGTTGCAGCACAGCGTCATCCGCTGCGGGAAACCGATTATTTACGCTAATCAGGTAGGGGGAAATGACGATATTATTTTTGACGGCAGCAGTTTTGCTGTGAATCGAAAGGGTGATTTAATTCAGGTATTGGCTTCTTTTGAAACTGATTTTGTGGTGCTGGAATATGACCCAGCTAAACAAGATTTAGTTGGCAGCGGGAACGGGCAATATGCCCGTTCCACAACTGATTTGGGATTATGTGAAGGACGACAAAAACTAGGTTCGATCGGCAGTGGCGTTGGCAGTGGCGGGAACGGGCAAGATGCCCGTTCCACAACTGATTTGAGTTTTCATCCGGCAGAGGGAGATGCAGAAATTTGGGCTGCTTTGGTTTTGGGAGTGCGAGATTATGTTCGCAAGTGCGGTTTTTCTAAGGTTGTACTCGGTTTGAGTGGCGGGATAGATTCGGCTTTGGTGGCGGCGATCGCCAGTTGCGCGATCGGGCCCGAAAATGTTCTAGGGGTGTTGATGCCTTCTCCTTACAGTTCGGATCATTCTGTTAACGATGCTTTGGAATTAGCCCGAAATCTGGGCATTGCGATCGAAATGTTGCCGATCGGCGATTTGATGGAAACTTACGATCGCACTCTCGCCAATTTGTTTGTCAATACAACTTTCGGGATTGCTGAGGAAAATATTCAATCGCGGATTCGAGGCAATCTGTTGATGGCAATTTCTAACAAGTTCGGACATTTGCTGCTTTCGACGGGCAATAAGTCGGAAATGGCGGTGGGTTACTGCACTCTCTACGGCGATATGAATGGGGGATTGGCGGTGATTTCCGATGTGCCGAAAACTCGCGTTTATTCGCTTTGTCGGTGGCTGAATTCTGGCGGATATGTAGGGGCGGTGCCCCCGTGCCCGCCCTCTCCGTACCCACACCCGTGCCAGCCCCTGGGCAAGGAAATTATTCCGGTTAATATTATTAATAAAGCGCCGAGTGCTGAACTGAAACCTGGCCAAATTGACCAAGATTCTTTGCCGGATTACGATGTTTTGGATGACATCTTGTATCGGTTGATAGAACATCACGAATCTGCCCAAAAAATGGTCGCTGCCGGACACGATGAAGCCGTGGTTAAACGGGTAGTAAAATTAGTGAGGCAAGCGGAGTTTAAACGGCGGCAAGCAGCCCCTGGTTTGAAAATTAGCGATCGAGCTTTTGGTACCGGTTGGCGGATGCCGATCGCCAAATCTTCCTTTTATTAAACGCATCATTAAACGCAAAATGGTTAACATCGACGGTACTTCCGGCTTCGATTTTCTCGCGGGAACTCTCAGCAACGATACCATTAGAGGATTTGCAGGTAATGATACTATTCAAGGTTTGGGGGGAAATGACCGAGTTTTTGGCGATCGGGAAAATGACTTGCTAGCAGGAAATGAAGGCGCTGATACGCTGTCTGGCGGGCAGGGAAGCGATACAATCTATGCAGGACAAGGTGAAGATGCGATTTTTGGCGATCGGGGTCACGATTTGCTAATAGGTGGCGAAGGCAGGGATATCTTGACAGGAGGCGCGGGGGAGGATTTATTTGTGATGGAAAAAACATCCGCCGCATCTACTATTAGTCAAGCCGATATAATTACAGATTTTGGCAACGGCAATGATAAAATTGTCTTGACCGAAGGCATGAAGTTTAGCGATTTAGAGCTTTCTGTTACCGATAACCAAACTATTATGAAAGATAAAAACTCTGGTAATTATTTAGGAGTTGTTCCGGGAAATTCTAATCTGACTGAATCCCACTTTATGTCGCTGTTTGCCGGGATAGATATGGGTCAGCTTTTGCCAATTTCTGTTAACACGATTATAGCCGATCGCGCGATCGGACTGGAAGTGGCGCAAACTCCCCAAGAACAAGCCACAGGTTTAATGTTTCGCACAGAATTGCCAGACGACAGAGGAATGCTTTTCCCCATCGAACCCGCGCGAAACGTGCGTTTTTGGATGAAAAACGTGTTTATTGAGCTCGATATGGTTTTTCTGCGGGAAGGCGTCGTGCAGGCGATAATTCCTAACGTACCGCCGTGTTTGAGCGAAACCTGCCCCAACTACGGCCCGGATGTTCCCGTTGACGGAGTTATTGAACTCAAAGGCGGAAGGGCGGCCCAATTGGGACTCAAAATTGGCGATCGGATTCCCAATTTACCCTAAAAAGGTAGATGATATCATGTCTGTTTGATTCGGACTTGTATGATATTAAATTTTGTAGGGGCGGGTTCACAAACAATAATTGCCCATAATCTACAATATAATAAACCCGCCCCCGCCCATACTACCAGACATGATATGATTTTATCGCAGCATTCAACATTTGTGCATCCCATGAATCCTATTGAATTAAAAATAATCCCCCATCAAACTCAAGACGGTTTAGCTTACCAACATTTGCGCTTGCGAATTACAACTCAAGACGGTATTATCACACCCGATGATTTACAAGGTTTGAAACTTCCTCAAGACGTTCAATTAAGCCAAGGAATTGTCATTGAAGGTAGAGGAGCAATTTGGCTGTACGGGTATTTAGTGCACGAATGTCATCCTGCTGCTTGGGTGGGATGTTACGATCCGCGATTAGAAGGTGCGGTGGTAGTAGCGACGCACAAGCACGAGGTATCTGTTGGACAGGTATTAAAATTGAGTTTACCAAGCGATTAAGACTCTCCTGAGTTTTAGGTGATAATAAATAAAAATAAAACTTCCCGTGGTGGGGGCATATTACCTGCGTTAGCGACACGCTAACACTAATGTTTCCACCACAAATCCAGGAGAGTCGCGATTAAATTAGAGCGTTTTGAGTGAATAGTCCAGACTATTGTGCACCAGACTATCCAGCTATGAATGCCGATCGCGGCAGAATTGCTGTGGGAGGAATTGATATAAATGGCAGGAGAGATAAATTCTCTAACCGTGCAGGTTCCACACCTGTGGATGAGGTAGTTGCACCTCGACTAGATATCTTTTCTACAACTCGCTATCACACCTACGAAACCTAATATCTCACCTTTACTCAAAGAACACGATCGCGAATTACGCACTCCGACAGAGAAACCGGGTTTTTTACCGAATCTGCGAGTCACAACGCAGTATTTTCCTAAAAAACCCGGTTTCTGAACCCCCGTGCAAAAGCCCTAGCAAAAAATGGTTTGACGCGCAATATACTGTTGTTAGCTTTTAGTTATTAATTATGGCAAATTACAGAACTGTATTGTTGTTCAATAGTCTAACTTTAGTGCTAGTTGGGCTAGTGACGGCGTGTCTGAGTTTGTTCGGTTCTTCAGTAAAAGGGTTATTTTTGCCGCCTTGTTCTGCCACGTATCCGGGTGCAGGTTTCTTTTTTTTGGCGTTTCAAATGTTATTTTATTTATCGGTAATGGTGTGCGCTTTTACCTTTGGATTGCTGAGAATTATTCAACCCGATCGCCCAGAAAATCGATTTATTTTATATTCGGCACTGTTTGCAGGTTGCTTTCTGTTCAATGAAGTTTTTCGCACCCACGTTCATCTGGGACGTGCGGGTTTTCCGAAAGCGGCAATTGTCATATTTTACGCTGTCCTGGCAATTGCATACGGATTAGCTTTTCGGAAACAAATTCGCTCGACTCCCTATCCTTTACTGCTGAGTGGCGTTGGTTTGTTATTTGTTGCCTTTTTTGCAGAAGCGCTGCCTTTAAAAAACGAGATTGTTTCGATCTTGCTGGAGGGAATACCGAAGCTGTTGAGCGGGATTAATATTGCACTTTATTTTTGGTTTTTGTGTCAGGGTTTGATAGTGCGATCGCTCAATTTTTCTAACAGGAAATCCAATCCCGAATGAAGTAAGATGAAAATTGGTCGTTGCGTGGGGGCGGGTTTTTGAGATTGTCGATTTTTGGCAAATATTGTTGGTAAAACCCGCCCCTACATGATTGTATAATCGGTTAAAACTGAGATATTGCACCCTTTTCAATTAATTGTTTAGGAACAGGCAAGATGCCTGTTCCACAAGAAAATTTATATGTTGTGGAACAGGCATCTTGCCTGTTGCTGAAAATGGTGCCTGTTCCACAAGAAAATTTATATGTTGTGGAACAGGCATCTTGCCTGTTGCTGACAATGGTGCAAAATATCAGTTAAAACAAAAAGTAGCGCTGCGCCATTGGCAAAACTGTTGCCGGTTCGCAAGTTAACAATTCCCCATCCGCCCTGACTTCATAAGTTTCTGGATCGACTTCCATTTGTGGCAAATAATCGTTGAGTTTCATGTCTCTTTTGGTAATTTGTCTGGTGCCGGAAACTGCTACCGTGGGCTTTTGCAAACCGAGCTGTGCGGCAATATCTCGATCGCGCGCAGCTTGGGAAACAAACGTCAGACAAGTCGCCCCAATCGCACCGCCAAAACTGCCAAACATCGGCCTCATATGCACCGGTTGCGGCGTCGGAATGCTGGCGTTAGCATCTCCCATCTGCCCGTAGGCGATCGCCCCTCCTTTAATTACCAGTTCCGGTTTCACCCCAAAAAAAGCCGGCCGCCACAAACACAAATCCGCCAATTTCCCCTCTTCCACCGAACCGACATACTGACTAATTCCGTGAGTTATTGCCGGATTAATTGTATATTTCGCAATGTACCGCTTCACCCGAAAATTGTCATTTTCTCCCCCTGTGGAACGGGCATCTTGCCCGCCCAAACCCCCTGTGGAACGGGCATCTTGCCCGTATAAATCACCTGTGGAACGGGCATCTTGCCCGTTCAAATTCCCCCTTTGAACCTTCATTTTATGTGCCGTTTGCCAAGTCCGAATAATCACCTCTCCAACTCTTCCCATCGCCTGAGAATCCGAAGAAATCATACTAAACGCACCTAAATCGTGCAAAATATCCTCAGCAGCAATAGTTTCCCTTCTAATTCTCGATTCAGCAAAAGCCACATCTTCAGGAATGCCTCGATCCAAATGGTGGCAAACCATCAACATATCTAAATGTTCTTCTAAAGTATTGACAGTGTAAGGGCGAGTCGGGTTAGTTGACGAGGGCAAAACATTAGCTTGTCCGCACACTTTAATAATATCCGGTGCGTGTCCGCCGCCAGCACCTTCGGTGTGGTAAGTATGAATAGCGCGATTTTTAAATGCGGCAATTGTAGCTTCCACAAATCCCGCCTCATTGAGAGTATCGGTGTGAATTGCAACTTGCACATCGTACTCGTCAGCGACACTCAAACAAGTGTCGATCGTTGCTGGTGTAGTTCCCCAATCTTCGTGGAGTTTCAAACCCATTGCACCGGCAAAGATTTGTTCGACTAATCCTTGAGGTTGACTGCTATTTCCTTTACCTAAAAACCCTAGATTTACGGGGAAAGCGTCAGCAGCTTGCAGCATTCGGTACATATGCCAAGGCCCCGGAGTGCAAGTTGTGGCGTTTGTACCCGTTGCGGGGCCAGTGCCGCCGCCGATCATTGTCGTGATTCCAGAGGCGATCGCCACTTCAATTTGCTGCGGACAAATAAAGTGAATGTGAGTGTCAATTCCCCCGGCAGTCAGAATCATTCCTTCACCGGCAATCACTTCAGTACCAGGCCCGATAATAATATCTACCCTATCTTGAATGTAAGGATTTCCGGCTTTACCAATTTTGTAAATTTTCCCGTCTTTAATCCCAACATCTGCTTTAACAATTCCCCACCAATCCAATATTAAAGCATTAGTAATTACCGTGTCAACCGCACCATCAGCATTAGAAATAGGCGACTGTCCCATGCCGTCGCGAATGACTTTGCCACCGCCAAATTTAACTTCATCCCCGTAGGTTGTGAAGTCTTTTTCAACTTCTATGAATAATTCTGTATCGGCTAACCGGACGCGATCGCCCACAGTCGGCCCGAAAGTTTCCGCGTAGGCGCGGCGATCCATTCTGTAACTCATATTAATTAGCTCCTCATCAAATTTTCGAGAATTTTTCTCATTGCCCCAATGCTTGAGTATACATTAATTTATGCTAAAAATTTTCCGTTTGTATACCTTCTATAAACTCAACAAATGGTTTGAAACATTGAGGACATTTCTCGGCAATTTCTTGATACCAAGTCTTCCCTAGTATCAATTTTGCATCCACTTTTTTATTGTATCCTTTGCCAGCATCTCGGAAAAGTTGCTCTACAATTTTCGAGGGGGGGCGATCGTGATTTTGGTCTTCTACTGGTATTGTCCAGGTGACAGCTAGAGAAGTAACTCCTAGTTTACCTCGTAATGCAGATTCAGCCGCCAAAATCAAAGCTTCCATTTCGTATTTAAAACAAAAAACTTTGAAGCGTTCTTTGAGACGTTCATCCTGAATACCTTTCTTTTGTAATGCTTGATAAAAATTCTCCCTAATTCCAGCTTTTAGCTGTTGAAAAGTCTCATGGGGAAACCCTTTATTCTTAGGATATAAGTCTGGCAACAGAATTACAATTGAATTCGGAGTCCTGCAAAGAATATTAACAGCTTTTATTGGAGCATTCAGCAGCAACTCTTTTTTAGCGTCACCTCCTCTATCATTGTTCTCTCCTTTGATTGGAAAAAACTCTATACTGACACCTTCTTCAGATTTTTGGTCAATCAAATTTACTAACAATGCTTCCATTGCATTTTTATCTGATGGCCCTTCTACATAGATAATTACCCTCATGGTAGAAGCTCCAATTCATCACTGCGGTGGAGTTTTTCAATTTCCTCTGTCCCAAAGTCATCAAGCATATCTGTTAAAACTTTGGAATTACCAGGTTTAATAAACTTTGATTCTCCATTCTCCTTTCGCACCACAGCAATTTGGGAAATATCAAATTGGGTTAAAAAATAAGAAGAATGAGTAGCCAAAAGAACCTGAGTGCGTTCAGCAGCTTTTTCAAACAATCCTGCTAAAAGAGGGAGTGTCCGAGGATGAACACCTTGATCCGGCTCATCAATACAAATTAGAGAGGGTGGTTTCGGGTGCAAACAAAGACAAATCCAACAAATTAATCTTAGAATACCATCGGATAAATCCGCAAGACTTAAATCCTGGTTAATCCCCTTTTCCTGCCAAAATGCGATAACTTCTCCAGGCCCGCCGCGAGCTTTTACAGTCAATTTTTTGAATCCTGGAATAACTGATTGTAAATGTTGTTGCAGGTCATCAAAAACGGCGCTATGTTCAGTCATTAAATAGTGTAATACTGAACTCAAATTGCCTGCATCTTCATCCAACACTGGTTCTTGTTCAATGAGAACAGATTTGCGAATTTTGTGATTAGCAATGTTAAATGAACTGTAAAATTTCCAACCCCCGATATACTCTCGTAGTTTATAGAGAGTTGCTAAATCTGGATTTGTTATTGTCCTGAGTGCGAGTTGATTGCGTTTTGGAAATACGCGATTTGTCTCTGCATATCCTGGTTCGCGATACAAACCTTCAGTACCTTTAATATCCATGAATAAATGTTGAGATGACTCCACTCGCTCGAAAGAAATTTGCGGATTGCTTCTCGGCCCCATGAGTTCTCCTTGATAGGAGATATTAGACTCACCTGTATCAATTTTAAGCTCCCATTCAAACTTTTCTGAGCCGGGAATATGGAAAATCTGTTGACCGATAGAACCCTTAATAATTTCGTTAGGAATCTCGCTTTCCATACTGTCGGTCAAAAATTTTAGAAACTCAAACAGGCTTGATTTCCCAGAACCATTAGCTCCGACAATAATTTCTACTGGTTCCAATAAAGCAGTAAAATCTCGGAATGGTCTATAACCCTGAATTTTGATTGAGGTTATTCGGGAGTGCGGTGTCATTTCGCTACCTGTCGTTTTAGTAATATTGTTGATAATACAGGACTTACGCACGGCTGCCAAAAACCAGGTTTCTCTGTCAATATCTCTCGCATAGATGCACAATTTTTCTCAGAAACTGGGTTTTTCGCGTAAGTCCTATAATAGTCTAATTGTCTCTCATCCATCTAACTCACCATTCACTTTTCCATTAAAGCCGTAGACTTGACGAGTACCAACAAACGGCACTAATTGCACTTCCCTTTCATCTCCAGGTTCAAACCTGACTGCTGTACCTGCGGGGATATCCAATCGCATTCCTTTTGCTTGTTCTCGATTAAATTCTAAGGCTTCGTTGGCCTCATAGAAGTGATAGTGGGAACCGATTTGAATGGGTCTATCTCCCGTATTTCCTACAAGCAACCGCAGCGTAGGGCGATCGGCATTTAGTTCTATTTCACCTGCTGAAACAATCATTTCTCCGGGAATCATCTTTTCCTCCTATGAGTCTGTGTGGTTAATTTTTTAACGGATCGGATCGTGGACTGTTACCAACTTAGTTCCGTCGGGGAAAGTCGCCTCCACCTGGACTTCATGCACCATTTCTGCTATCCCTTCCATCACATCTTCCCGCGTCAGGAGAGTTGTCCCGTAACTCATTAAATCGGCGACGGTGAGGCCATCTCTTGCTCCTTCTAAAATGGCGGCGGAAATGTAGGCTAGTGCTTCTGGATAGTTTAATTTTAAACCTCTTTGTTTGCGGCGCTCTGCTACCAGGGCGGCGGTGAAAATCAGCAGTTTGTCTTTTTCTTGGGGGGTGAGTTGCATTTTTATTCGGGTAAGTGCGATCGCATTATTTGGTTATGATATCGTTTACGGTTGTTGCTGAATGATTAAGAATGATTAAACCGCAGAGGGCGCAGAGGGCGCAGAGTCAGAGAAGAGAGAGATGAATAATCTAGTTAGGAGGGCAACTATACATTGAAACTCAAAGATCATCCTATTTTATCCAAACTCTGGGCAAACAGCAAGGGCGTTGTGAAAAAGACAAGCGCAGCAAGTGCCAAATGTTGACAAACCAGTCTCTAGCTGCGGTGGTGGATGTACCGCGATATCGGCACAGCAAACCGTTAGGAATACGAGTCACGCCGACGGTGGAATTACCAGGATAAATTGTTGCCTCACATGGCAAATTTCGCACTTTTTCCACGATTTCTGTGGTTACGGGTTCGCCTACCCAAGCGAGGGTGGCGACTACGGGTTTTCCTGCGAGGCCGTGAGGACTTTCGAGCATTTTTTCTCCACCTTTTAGCAATTGTCTGTCAATCCATAAAGGGCTGTTTTGTTGCCAGATTTCGGTGTGCGAGATCCATTCTCCAGACAAGAACTTTTCGCCCCTAGCACTGCGTCCAAATCGGGTAATTTCCCACAGTAAAATCCTCGCTGTTGGTGCTAATTCTACCCGCAAATTTTGCCGATATATTGCGCCGTCAAAAACTATTGTTTCCTGTGGCAGCCATTCTAAATTAGCACCTGGTTCTAGTTTGATGTCAATATTTTGTTGTGATTCTAGTCCGCTGCTACGATAGATTTTACTAGCGGCGGCGCTGGTAATCAAGGCTTTGGCGTTGGGTTGGAGGTGAAAATGGCTGGAAAGTCGATCGCCCCCGACAACTCCACCAGCCGTGTGCAAGATGACGCTGTGACAAATCTCTTTACCTTCAGGATAAAACGGGCGCTGCACCTTTAGGGGCGCTTGCATTTGATTGTGAATGATTTGAGTTGAGCCGCTGCGGTTAGCGTAGACTAAATCCAGGCTGCCGTGCCATCCATTTTCAACTTGATCTATATGTTGTTTGGTCAAATTTTCCGTCACTAATTTTTAAATTTAAAAACATTCCCAATCAAAAACATACCACGACTGCGGCGCTTCCCTGCAATTAGTTAAATAATGATAATCGTTCTCTGAAATATTTTTGGTTTCTGCACTTATTAGTATAAGAATTTACATTTATCAACCATCAGATCGGCGAAGATGCGCGTACCATGTAAAAATCAGTAACTAGAGGAGTGCAGAATATGCCTCAAGTTCTCTTCAAAGTTGATTTGACCAAACCGATGTCAGAACAGGAATTAGTCGGTCACAATCGCTGGCATCCAGATATTCCAGCAGTAGTTTCCGTCAATCCCGGCGATGTATTTCGCATCGAGTGCAAAGACTGGACAGACGGACAAATTAAAAATGACGACAATCCCGACGACATTCGCGATGTAGACTTAACAGTAGTTCACGTTTTGAGCGGGCCAATTTACGTTAACGGCGCGCAGCCGGGGGATATTCTAGTAGTCGATATCCTCGATATCGGGGCTTTGCAAGGGGACGAATGGGGTTTTACGGGAATTTTTGCTAAAGAAAACGGCGGCGGTTTCTTAACCGAACATTTTCCGACTGCTGCTAAAGCAATTTGGGATTTTCAGGGAATTTATACCGCTTCCCGACACATACCAAAAGTCAGGTTTGCTGGGATTACTCATCCGGGTTTAATCGGCTGCGCTCCTTCTCAGGAATTGTTGAATAAATGGAACAAACGGGAAGCGGAATTAGTAGCAACAAATCCCGATCGAGTGCCGCCTTTAGCAGCGCTGCCGAACTCCAAAAATGCAATTTTGGGCTCGCTGCAAGGGGCAGAATTCGATCGAGTGGCGGCAGAAGCGGCGCGCACTGTTCCTCCCCGCGAACACGGCGGCAATTGCGATATTAAAAACCTGTCGCGGGGTTCGAGAATTTATTTCCCGGTTTATGTCGAAGGCGCGAAACTTTCGATGGGAGATATTCACTTTTCTCAAGGAGACGGGGAGATTTCATTCTGCGGGGCAATTGAAATGTCGGGCTACATCGACCTCCACGTTGATATTATCAAAGGTGGCATGGATAAATACGCGATGGTCAACCCGATTTTCAAACCAGGGCCGGTGGAACCCCGCTATTCTGAGTACCTCGTTTTTGAAGGGATTTCTGTTGATGAATTTACGGGTCAGCAGTATTATATGGATGCCCACGTTGCTTATCGACGAGCTTGTTTGAATGCGATCGAATATTTGAAAAAGTTTGGTTTTACCGGAGAACAAGCGTATTTGCTGTTAAGCTGTGCTCCTGTGGAGGGTCGCATCAGCGGCATTGTGGATATTCCCAATGCTTGCTGCACGATTGCTTTACCGACAGAAATTTTCCAGATGGATATTCTGCCGTCTTAATTAGTAGGGCGGGCCGGGCCAGTCAAGGGGGTGTGAACTTAAGACTAAAGCCCTCTGTATCTCTCGCTTTTATCCGAGTCTAGATCCCCCTAAATCCCCCTTAAAAAGGGGGACTTTGAGCGCTCTTCTCCCCCCCTTTTTAAGGGGGGCTAGGGGGGATCTAGAGGAATGTGACTCAGACAGCAGACTGATACTAACTTTGACCTTAAGTTGAACTTAAATTAACACAAATGCGCGGCCCGCCCTAGTCATTGCATCCAAATTTACCCTCAAAAATTGATATGCCTCTATACGATTTTAAGTGTGAAACTTGCGGCATTTTTGATAAGTGGCGCCCTCTTGCAGAATCAGATACACCGGTGCTTTGCCCGAATTGCGAAACTGTTGCTAAACGCATCTTTTCGCCGCCGATGATTTTAACGGGAAAGCTGCGGTTGAAAGGTCAAGAAAATCGGGAACCGGAGGTAGTTAAGCGTTCTGAGCAACCTAAACCGCAGCGGAATCGCGAACACCGAGGGGGACGACCTTGGATGATCGGTCACTGATCCAGTTTGATATTCCGACAGTCCGATAGTCCGGCAGGGAATGAATTCCCTGCCTCAAAGCGAAAGTCCTCTTAAGAGGACTGTAAAGTTAGTATTTGCTTGCTGTGCGTAAGTCCTGTATTTCAGTCGGTTTCAACCGACTTTTGCTATTAGACAGGGACTTCAGTCCCTGGCGGGCCTGGCGGGCCTGGCGGGCAAAGGAAGTATGAATCAATTCTACTCTCTTTAAAAAAGGCTAGGGAGTATCGAAATTTTAAGCGATCGCTGCGTAACTTCTAACCAGATTATACTAATTAATATGCGTTTTAAATTATCCTCCCATGCCAGCAACCCCTGAAAGCCTCCAAAAATTCGTTACCTACTGCCAACAACACATTACAGGCGATGAAAAAGGACAAGCACAGGTATTTTTAGACCGCTTCTTTCGGGCTTTCGGCCACGATGGGGCATTAGAAGCAGGCGCAACCTATGAGGAACGCATAGAAAAAAGCAGCAAAAAAGGTCAAATGGGATTTGCTGATTTGGTGTGGAAAAAGCACGTTTTGATTGAAATGAAAAAGCGCGGTGAAGATTTGACTAAAAGAGAACACCGCACCCAAACAGAACGCTATTATATTCGCCTCAAAAAAGACGATCGCCCGCGCTACGTGATGATGTGCAATTTTGACGAGTTTCACATTTACGATTTCGACCTTCAGCCGGATCAGCCTGTAGACATTATATCCCTAAAGCAATTGCCCGCGCGATCGCCCGCTTTTGCCTTCATGGAATCTACTAGCCGCCGCCCCATATTCAAAAACAACCAAGTCGAGATTACCGAAAAAGCTGCTAGCAGAATGGGGATGCTGCTGGAAATGCTAATCGAACGCGGCAACGAGCGCAAATTTGCTAAATTTAATCAGTTTCAGGCACAGCGATTTGTGTTGCAATGCGTCTTAGCAATGTTTGCCGAAGATAGGGGACTTTTGCCGTCGGCACTCTTTACTCGCTGCGTCAAAGATTGCCTAGAAGGAGCAAGTTCTTACGATGTCTTGGGCGGCTTATTTCAAGCAATGAATCAGCAGGGAGTCACGCCGGAAGGACGTTATGAAGGAGTCGAGTATTTCAACGGCGGATTATTTTCGGAAATACATCCCATTGAACTGCAACAGGGAGAGTTGAAAATATTAGAAGCTTGTGCCGAACAAAACTGGAGTCAGGTACGCCCTTCTATTTTTGGCAATATCTTTGAATCGGCTTTGAAAACAGATAAAAAACAGCGCCGCGCCTACGGGATTCACTTTACTACGGAGGGAGACATTCGCCGCATTGTTCTGCCCACAATTAGCTATTACTGGGAAGAGCGAATTAACGCTGCAAATACCGTAGCAAAACTGCAAAATTTGCACCAAGAATTAGGTCGCTATCGCGTCCTAGATCCGGCTTGCGGTTCGGGTAATTTTCTGTATGTAGCTTATCAGGAACTTAAGCAAGTTGAAAAGTTACTTTTAGATAAGCTAAACGAGTTAGACGGTACAAGAGGTTATATGAATTTAGTCACGCCGCAGCAATTTTACGGCATGGATATTAACTCGTTTGCCGTGGAGTTGGCGCGGGTGACGTTGATGATCGGCCGCAAGGTAGCGATCGATAATTTGGGATTGAAAGAACCTTCTCTGCCTTTAGATACTTTGGATAAAAATATTGTCTGTAAGGATGCTTTATTTACTGATTGGGTGAAGGCTGACGCGATTATCGGCAATCCTCCGTTTTTAGGCGGAAAGCACATGAGGATTGCCCTGGGAGATGAATATATTGACCGCGTGTTTAAACGCTTTCCTGATGTGAAAGATTCGGTTGATTTTTGTGCTTATTGGTTTCGCATTGCTCACAATAATTTAGAACTAAATGGCCGGGCTGGTTTAGTTGCTACTAATTCAATTAGTCAAGGTAAAAGTCGTGCTGCTGCTTTAGATTATGTCGCGCAAAATGGCGGTCACATTTATGCGGCAGTTTCTACTCAGCCTTGGTCGGGGGAAGCTAAGGTTCATGTTAGTTTGATTAACTGGAGCAAGGAAAAGCCGAAACTTTATTATTTAGATAACCTCGCGGTTTCTAGTATCAACTCTTCGCTGCAAGCTACGATTGATGTTTCTCAAGCTGCTAGGTTGTCAGCGAATTTAAATAAATGCTTTCAAGGGGTAATTCCGGTGGGTATGGGATTTATCGTTACTCAAGAACAGGTTAATGATTGGATTAAAGAAGATACTAAAAATCAAGAGGTTCTTAAACTTTTTTCAATGGGTGCAAATCTAGCAAAGAATCCTAACGGTATGCCGGAACGCTGGATTATTGACTTCAATGATATGAGCATTGAAGAAGCGAGTGAATATGTGCTGCCTTTCGAGTATGTAAAAGCTCATGTCAAGCCTGAACGAGATAAAAACCGCAGAGAAGTAACTAAAGTTAATTGGTGGAAATATGGCGAAAAACGACCAGCAATGAGAAAGGCGATCGCCCCTTTATCTCACTACTTTGCAGTTCCAGAGGTATCCAAATGGGCTGTTTTCGTTCCTTGCTCTTGTGAATGGCTGCCCGGAAATAAAACTAAAGTCGTTGTCTCTGATGATTTTTATATTCTCGGCATTCTCTCATCTAAAATTCACCGAATTTGGATGCACGCTCAAAAATCAACTCTCAAAGGAGATATCGCATACACCCACAATACCTGCTTTGAAACTTTCCCATTTCCCCAGACACCGACTCGTAAATCAGTAGAGCAAATTCGGGCAACGGCGGTCGAATTGCATCAATACCGCACTCAACAAATGTCAGCAAAGCAGTGGGGAATTACTCAACTTTACAATAAATTTTTTGAAGAGCCAACAAGTCAACTTGATAAACTCCACGCTAAGCTCGATCGCGAATGTAATGCAGCTTACGGATTGACTGACAGCGACGATATTTTAGCAAAAGTGCTGGAATTAAACCTAGAACTGGCCGAAAAAGAAAAACGGCAAGAATCGGTAGTTGGGCCTGGTGTCCCAACAGACTAAAAATACTAATCGCTGTCACCCTAAGTTTTGTAAATTTGCGTATAATCACATAAATTGTTGATAGAGATCACAAACACTCTAGCCTAAAAAGAGAGATACTAGGGGAAGCGTTGAGTATTGAGGGGTGAGTTTTGAGCTAAAGATTTCAAAATTCCAACTTCAACACTCACAACTGCTTTCGACCTTCAGCATAAGTGCATTCTGCTTTTCTTCGCTCAATTACTCCTGATTTGTTTGGGAGGAACTTCCAATGTTATTATTTAACCACAGTCAGTCCAAGAATAGCAAGGTAGAGCAAGAGCACTATGCTCAAAAACATTTGTTACAAAAATCAACTATTAATATAACTGGGCTAAAGGCAGAATGCAACCGTTTGCGGATCGGTCAAAAAATTAGCTATGGCTATGCTTTAGCTATCGGCATAGCGATTTTGGGAACGGGTGCGGGACTGCGATTGGGAGACTACTTTCGCAAGCAAGCTTTAGTTCAGGTGAATGTTGCTGGGCAGCAGCAGCAACTGCTGCAAAATTTGCAAAATACCGTATTTGAAGCCCGATCGCACGCGGCGAGATTGCCGGCCGTTTTGGGAAACACGGTGTTGCTGCAATACGAACACGATCGCTTTTTCGGGCAAATCACTCAGGCGAAAATCCTGATTTCAGAAATTGAATCTTTCGCACGAGAACATCCCGATAAACTAGCAACAGAAGAGGCAGCATTGCACGCTATATTGAAGAAATCTGCCCTCGTCATTGATGACTACGGTCAGCTAATTAAATTGCAGTTAAAAGAAGCGGAAGTTTGGAACTTGCCTCCCAACAGCATCGAGTCCGCACAGCTACAAATGTTGAGGACTAGCAGCGGCCAAGAGGCGATCGTACTAGATAACCTTGCTCAACGTTTAACTGAGCTAATTTCTAAAGTAGAAATTCACAAACAGGAAGGAACCCAAGCATTAGAAGAATCTGAAAATTTGCGAAACCGAATTATTCTCGGAAGTATGCTAATTTCCGCACTCATCGCTGTCGCACTGGCGGACAAAACCAGCCGCGCGATCGCCCAACCCCTCGAAACCGTTACTAATGTGGCTCAGCAAGTTGCTCGCGAATCGAATTTTAACCTGCAAGTACCAGTCACAACCGACGATGAAATCGGAGTTTTAGCGGTCTCTTTCAATCAATTAATTCAGCGAGTTAGCGAGTATACAAAAGAACTAAAAGAAACTCAATCCCAATTAATTCAAACCGAAAAAATGTCATCTCTCGGTCAAATGGTTGCAGGGATAGCCCACGAAATCAACAATCCTGTCAACTTCATCGGGGGCAACATTGACTATGCCAACCAATACATCAAAGATTTGGTAGATTTGGTAACTCTCTATCAAGAATATTATCCTAACCCACCAGATGCCATTCTAGAGCGCATCGAAGACATTGAACTCGAATTTCTCAGAGAAGATTTGCCAAAAACTCTCTGTTCGATGAAAATGGGAGCCGATCGCATTCGCGAAATTGTCCTATCCATGCGGAATTTTTCGCGATGCGACGACGGAAAAATGAAATCAGCCGACATTCACGAAGGAATTGATAGCACCCTCGTAATTCTCAATCATCGGCTCAAACAAGGTATTCAAGTTATTAAACAATACGGCAAGTTGCCTGCGCTTGAGTGCTATCCCGCGCAACTGAATCAAGTATTTATGAATATTATTAGTAATGCAATAGATGCGCTGGAGGAAGTGAAAAAGGAAGACAAAGGCTATTCGCCAACGATTTGGGTTAGCACGGAAGTTACGGCCGACAATACTGTCACCGTCAAGATTCGGGATAACGGGCCGGGAATTGCCTCCGCAAGCGTCCAACAGATTTTTGACCCATTTTTTACTACAAAGTCGATCGGCAAAGGTACTGGATTAGGATTGGCTATTTCCTATCAAATCCTTGCCAAGCATCAAGGCAAAATTGAGGTAAATTCTCAAATAGGACAGGGCACGGAATTTGTGATTACTTTGCCAGTTGCTGCGTAAGCTGTCACGCATTTAAATTGCATATTCAGGGCGGGCGAGACGCCCACCCCACAAGACGCTTGATTATTTTTTGACATTCAATTTAAATGCACAACAGCTTAATATTACGCGGGGCGGGATGAACATAAAAAATCGGTTCCCACCGTCGCCCAATTTCCCAAACCAGCCGCTTTGCTCAACCAGTTGAATACCCGACGTAAAAATTCCGGGGCGAACTGGGCAGATATAGAGGCGCTTTTGGACATAGTAAAAAACCATTAGCGCGAAAATCGAGCGGAAAACAGAACTATTGGTGACAATAAATCTGAAACCATTGAATCACAAATGATTGAAATGGATGGGGGCGGAGGGACTTGAACCCACACGACCGTTTCGGGTCAACGGATTTTAAGTCCGTAGCGTCTACCATTCCGCCACGCCCCCCTTTGGTCAAGCTGCTGTGGTTTTGAGCCACTAACAGCAACAGCCTTTTATTCTACAGGCAAAACCCCAATTTACGCAACCCCTAATCAAAAAATTCCCAAAAGTCGCGCTGGCTCTCCCCAAGCGGTACAATAGTTAACCAGCTAACGGAGCGTGTCAACCGACTACCCGTGTTATTATTCCTCTAGAGCAAAAAATGTATATTACCTTACTGCTTTACGCCGTCTTGGCAGGAGCCTACCTCCTGGTAGTACCCGCCGCCACCTACGCTTACCTGAACAGCCGCTGGTACGTCGCTACCTCTTTTGAGCGCGGCTTCATGTACTTCTTGATGTTCTTCTTCTTCCCAGGTATGTTTCTGCTAGCTCCGTTTTTGAATTTTCGGCCCAAACGGCGGCAGATAGAAGCATAAATGCGACGTATTGACGTAATTGGAATCAGTGTCGGCTTTTTTGTAGCAGGTGGGTTTGTCTACTTGCTACTGCAATTTGCCGGACTCGACAGCATGAATGCAGGGATTTGGAGTCAGTTATTTTTGGTCGCCGGCTTGATTGGCTGGCTGGTGACTTATTTATTTCGAGCACTGACTCAAAATATGACCTACAGCCAGCAATTGCAAGACTACAAAGAAGCTGTCTTGCAGAAGCAGCTAGATGCACTCACTCCTGAAGAATTAGCCAAACTTCAAGCCGAAATTGAGCAGGAAAAAGATAATTAGTCAGTGGTTAGTTGTCAGTTGTCAGTTGTCAGTTGTCAGTGGTTAGTGGTTAGTTGTTAGTGGTTATATCATGTCCGGTCGAGCGATCACGCTTTTTGTAGGGGCTCCCCTCGCCAACAATACCTGCTAATAATTGACAATCTCAAAAACCCGCCCCGACCGGGATATTATGGTTAATCGATCGGACATGATATTAGTTGTTATTAGCTAATACCAACTGCCAACAACCAACTGCCAACTGACACCAGACAACAACCAACTGCCAACAACCAACTGCCAACTGCCAACTGACACCAGACAACTGACAACTGCCTAATGACTATTTCTAATTGTTTTGAAACGTTACGCAAGAACCACCAATGTGCATTGATTCCTTTTATTACTGCTGGCGACCCAGACTTGGAGACAACGGCTAAAGCACTGCAAATTTTGGATGATAACGGTGCAGACGCGATCGAGCTTGGCGTTCCCTATTCTGACCCGCTAGCTGACGGGCCGGTGATTCAAGCTGCTGCTACAAGGGCTCTACAGCGGGGAACGCGGTTAGATTCGGTGCTGGAAATGGTAGCGAAAGTTAGTCCGAATTTGCGATCGCCCATCATTCTCTTCACATACTACAACCCGATTTTGTACCGAGGTATAGAAACCTTCTTGCAGCAAATCAAAAGTGCTGGAGTTCAGGGATTGGTTGTACCAGACTTGCCCTTAGAAGAAGCCGACAGTCTCATCCAACCTGCCAACAAATTAGGGATTGAACTAACATTATTAGTTGCTCCGACAAGTCCCAAAAGTCGTATAGAAGCGATCGCTCGTCAGTCTCAAGGATTTATTTACTTAGTCAGCGTGACGGGGGTTACGGGAGTACGCGAAGGCTTAGAAACGAGAGCAAAAGAGTTGCTGCAAGAACTTCGCACCGTCACCGACAAACCCATCGGCGTCGGGTTTGGTATATCGAAACCTGAACACGCTCGCCAAGTGAAAGAATGGGGTGCAGATGCTGCGATTGTTGGCAGTGCTTTTGTCAAACGCTTGGCTGAAGGAACTCCAGAACAGGGTTTAGAGGCGATAGGCGAATTCTGCAAGAGTTTAAAAACAGCGATTCAAAATGCTTAGTAAGTGTGCACATACTTTCAGCCATTAGACAGATGTGTGCGATCGGGATAGGCCACGACAATTGCGATTAAAGACCTTGTTGTACTTGAGATCATACATCCACTGCCTTCTGGTTCCTGACCGGAAGGTTTTTTTTTAACTTAAAAAAACGCAAAACATCTCAACCTAGTGCGCGCACACAGAACCCAACAGCCATGTAGGGAAACGGCGTTGCCTTGTCCCGTGGGGGGTGCTGCGACTTTTAATAATGGGTAAAATATTGAGGATTGTCCATTCCTTCTTCCTGATTGCTGATTTCTATCCGCTCGCCAAGCCGAAGAGCCTTCTTCCTTGTTATTTCTTCGTTCTTCCTTCTTCCTTTTTCCTTCTTCCTTCTTCCTTCTACTATAACTTCAGGAATCTAACTTGAGATAGATGAAAAGCTCCTGTTTCTATTCGTATACTAAAAAAGTGTTTAAGTGCCTAATTTGGTAAGGCTAGACATCTACAAAGCCACAAGGCATTTGAGAATCTCACAATAGAAAGGAGCATTTTTATGAAGAGACTAACTGCATTTCTGAAAAAAATTCGAGCTGTACAAATTTTAACCGTGTTTCTGGCTGGCATTTTAGTATTAGTGAGTACGGCCTGCAGCGGCGCTGGTGTGGCGGCAGGAAAAACGGATGTGATGGCAGGAAAAGCTGATGCGAGGGTAGGAAAAACAGCCGACCAAATTAGAGAAGAAGTACCGACCGGGGCTGTAACGTCCGAATTCAAAGGCGGCATGAACGACTACCCCGATGTCGATCCCAGAAACAAAAAGCTTACAACAACAGAAGCAAAAGCTCAGCTTCTCAAAGAGGAAGCGCAGCACCGCATTGACACGAAATCTAGCAACAATGTAGGCGAAAATGTACGGCGGGTAGCGGATGACGCGCCTGAGAAACTAGGCCAAATTGGGGACAAGGTGAAGGAAGATGCTCGCACCGCCCAGCGCAAAGCTGATAACTTTGGCGACAAAACCAAACAAGGCTTTTCTAATCTTAAAGAAAACACTCGCGAAGGCTTGCAGGGAGCAAAAGATATTGTTAAAGAAGCCACCCAGGGAGCAAAAGAAAGAGTATCAGAGGGTACTGAGTCTCTGAGATATGGTACCAGCGGCGGCCAAGAAAATATCAATGATGCAGCACGAGATGCAAGATAGAACGCTGAAGAGGCATCGGACAAGGTTCCCTAGAAAGTGAGTCGAGATATTGACTGACCTCAACGAGCGACAAAAAGAGCGACAGACGACTAATCTCAAATAACGCTGTTTCCTTCTCGGGAAGCTACATTCCGACAGGGGTTTTAACCCCTGTCGGAATCTAGGTAAAGTCAATCGATTTTAGATTTTAGATTTTAGATTAAAGAATTGAAGCATTGACCCCACGGATGAATCCGAGGGCTTGTATCCTGGATGCTTTCGGTCAATCGATTTTAGATTTTAGATTTTAGATTTTAGATTAAAGAATTGAAGCATTGACCCCACGGATGAATACGGGGGCTTGTATCCTGGATGCTTTCGGTCATGTGAAGACTACTGCCTATTAATATTTGATTGGGTTTTAACCCCTGGCAGGGCTATTAGCCCGGAAGTAGAGTGCAGGGGGGTTTCACCACAATGCAACGGCCCTGTCCTTTTCTAGGGGGGAGTGGAGTGTCACTCCTTTCACGACGGATTTTTTATTATTTCTATACATTGTATTTTCATTTTTTAAGGTAAAAAATTTTCCATATAGTAGCGGAAAGTTGGTCGATCGCGCTATATTAAATTCACTTAATTAGCAATTGTATTTTTCAAGACATGATAAGGCAGCGTTTCTACCGTATTACGCCTTCATTGAATCGCATTTGAGATTAACAGCAGAAACTTATACGTAAGTAAAAAGCTTTAATCCCGATCGCCAAAGTATAAAATGTTTTTTATTAACACATAATAAGTAGAATTTCTGATCGACCGCTGGAAAATTATGGTATTTATGCCCTAAGATAGATACACTACGTTTTGTTACCTTAATGTCTGGGTGGAGGCCAGCGGATATGGACGCCATAGTAGATGCAGTAGATTTGACTGCGGTAAGGCAGGGATATCGCCCGATCGCGCAATTGTACACAGATTCTCGATCGGCTATCGATCCGTTCGTGCACGAGAAAGACCGACAACCCGCCGCTAAAATTCTCAAACCTACGTCGTGGTGGCGGAGGATTTCCGGGACGCGGTGCTGCCACAATCGAATAAAGTTGCATTAGCGACCGTTAATTGCATCGGGAGAAATAGTCCTCAACCGAACAGACATTCTCGACGAACTTGAACGCAGACCGGTTATTTACAAATACATTAAACATTCCAATCTTTCAATTAATCTAGACTGTTATCTGCCAGATGGAGGTGTATAAATTTTAGCAAAAAGAGGCCACGGATTCGGGATATATTCGAGCCGTAATCCACCGCCAATCGACAGGGGAAATGGAGGCAAACCTTATCTTGGGAATTCTGTTTTGATGCTAGTAACTATGATGCACGACTTTCATGATGCTCTGGCCGATTTGGCACTCTATGCAGATGCCACACCGACGGAGCGCCAACAAATCCTTAAGCGCGTTCAGGCTAGTCAGAAAAAACTCAAAGAATTCGCGCACCATACGCCGATCAATTACCAACACAAGTTCGATCTGGTTGAGGCAGAATTGCTCGGCGTTTTGGGACAGACAGCAGAAGCAATGGAACTGTACGATCGAGCTATTACCGGAGCTAAAGCTAACGAATATGTCAATGAAGAAGCTCTTGCCTGCGAACTCGCTGCTAAGTTTTACCTGTCGTTGGGAAGAGAAAAAATTGCCAGACTCTACATGATAGATGCCTATGATTGCTATGTCCGCTGGGGAGATAGAGCAAAAATTGACGACTTAGAAAAACGTTATCCTCAATTATTAAAACCGATTTTAGAACCCGCCAAACTCCCTGCAAATCCATTAGCAAATTTTCCCACACCTGCTGGGCAAAATCAATCGCTTCATCCATCCATTCATCCATCCATTCCTCCGTCTGTTTCGGCGAGCGTCTCAGATTTCGGGAATTTTTCAACACTGCTAAAAGCTTGTCAAGGGCTCTCTAGTGAAAGAGAACTCGATCGACTGATTGCCAAACTGATGCAACTGGCGATGAAAAATACAGCAGCTAACAAAGGGGCGCTGATTTTGCCAAATGGCAATCAATGGGAAATCGCGGCTACCAGCGCGATCGACAATTCGGGACTCGAATGGGCGATCAACTTATCATCGGCAAAACTCGATGAAAACAGCGATATCTTGCCCCTCACAATTGTTGACTGCGTTAAAAATTTATTGAAACCTGTGATTGTTCGGGATCTCGCTCAACAACGTGATTGGGATTCCGACTCCTACATCCTCAAATACCAACCGCAGAGCCTGTTGTGTTGGCCGATTCTCGATCGAGGCAACTTAGTCGGCATTTTGTATCTGGAAAACCGCTTAACCGCCAAAGTTTTTACCCGCGATCGCCTGCAACTTCTCAATCTCCTGTGTTCCCAGGCAGCCATCTGTTTGCAAAATGCTCTACTCTATAAAAAATATCAGGATTACAACCTACAATTAGAGCGATCGCTAGTAAAAATTAGTCGAACCGAAGCTCAGCTTGCAGATCAGAAAACAATGCTCCAAGCGATTCTTGATGTCGCTCCGATTTGGATTTGGATGGTGAATCTCAGTGGTAAAGTACAGTTTTTGAACAAGACATTTTCTCAAGATGTGGGCGTGTCTCTGAGCGATTTCCTAGCTGTCGATCATTATAAAGATATACTGGGGGAGAATGCAGCGGGCTGTCTGGCTTCCGATGCCGCCTGCCTTGCTCAAGATTTGCCGCATTACTCCAGCGAAATTCTCAGACTTGTTGACGGCAAACTACACGATTTAGAAATCACGAAAGTCCAGTTAAAAAATTCCCTGGGCGAGACAATCGGGATTATTGGTTTGGCTGTTGATGCCACCGATCGCAAGCGAGCAGCCGAACTTTTGCAAGAGCAAAATCAACAGCTAGAAAGAACTTTAAAAAATTTACAACAAGCACAACTGCAAATCGTGCAAAGTGAGAAAATGTCTGCCTTGGGTAATTTAGTCGCCGGAGTTGCCCACGAAATTAACAATCCGATTGGGTTTATTTCTGGCAATTTAAGCGAAGGTAAAAGAAGTTTGGAAGATGTTATCGAACACTTAGAATTGTATCGCTCCGGTGCATCCCAATCGGAAATAGCCGACCACGCCGAAGAGATAGACCTCGATTATCTTTTGGAAGATTTACCGAAGATGATTGATTCAATGCAACTTGGATGCGATCGCATTTGCAGCATCAGCAACAGTTTGCGTACCTTCTCGCGAGGCGACAAAGACTACAAAGTTCCTTTTAATATTCACGAAGGCATTGATAGCGCTATTTTAATTTTGAAACACCGTCTCAAAGCAAACGAACACCGCCCGCAGATCGAAGTGATAACTAAATACGGCAATCTCCCTAAAATCGAATGTTTTCCCGGTCAATTGAATCAAGTTTTCATGAACCTGCTTGCCAATGCGATCGATGCCTTAGAAGAGTCAAATATAGGACGCACTTTTAGCGAAATTACTGCCCATCCCAACCGCATCACGATTTGCACGGATCTAGTCAGCGAAGGGTACATTAAAATTAAAATTGCTGATAACGGCACCGGAATCAAAGAGGAAATTAAACAGCAGATATTCGACCATTTGTTCACGACGAAAGGTGTCGGAAAGGGAACGGGATTGGGGTTGACAATTGTCCACCAGATTGCGGTAGAGAAACATGGCGGAAGCATTGAGGTGAAGGGAGAGCTTGGAGTTGGCACTGAGTTTGCGATCGTTTTGCCTGTGAAGGGAGAAATTTGAATTCAAATTCAATGTTTTTTGGGCGATCGCGTAATAAGATATACTGAATTTTATTGGGGTCTTTTTTTGAAAGCCTTGGCATAACTATTTTAAAGTAGCATCATTTTTTTATCCAGCAGTTGTTCAATCACATCAATTTTTCCAACCAACTTTAAGGAAAATCCGCCATCGGTAGAAAGGGAAGCTAGATTTTTTAGTTCTCCCTAAGCTGTTGTGCACCTAATTTGACACTCAATTTTTCTACAATTATTGTGGAACGGGCATCCTGCCCGTCTCTGGATTCAATTTAAATGCGTAGCAGCTTAGCCAATGGGCGAGTTTTTGAACCAAGCTTTGAGCTACCTTAAAATGTTATGAGTTGCTCGCCCTCATAATAGTAGAGGATTGGTGTGTACGAGGCCAAAACGCTAATGAATTTTACTGAGTGTACCTTATGCGGTTGATAACTGCTATATTGGCTCAGGTGATGTATCTGACGGAGGAAGTAAAAACGATGAAACTGCAAACCATTGGCTCGACGTTACTCTTCTCACTTCTAGCCGCGCTGAGTGGCGGCGATTTTCCCTTCCTCCCTAGTGCTCAAGCCAAAATCCCTTCTCCTATTGATCCCTTGATTCAATCGGCTGGCTAAGCGTCTACTCAATTTATCACCCTATTCTCCAGACTTTAATCCGATAGAATTATGGTGGTCACAACTGAAAGCTTTTTTACGTCATTTCTCTCCAACCACTACCACTCCAGCTTGATGTTTTACTTGCTACTGGACGCTTATTTACTCAATACTAAATAATTCACAAAGGGGTTGACAAGCTGTTGCTACTGTACTTCATGAAGCGGGAATTGGTTGTATTTTAGACACCCTATAAGGAATGAGAATTAAATAACTTCCACAAGTTTGTGGGATGGGCGTCCCGCCCGTCCTTTTTGGACGGGCG
>NZ_JAUBTT010000195.1:0-6180 GCF_036705125.1 Microcoleus sp. B7-D4 | reverse complement strand
TCCTGGCACATCTCTTGATGAAATTATTCGTGCTTATTGTGAAGTCTAGTGTCTCATACTTATTTGAAATGACTATATCTGCGTTCATCGGCGTCAATCCGCCGCCATCTGCGGTTAAAATTTCATACCTACTATTACGGCAATTTCACTTCGGTCTCCTGACTGATAACTACTGGCGGCGACAGAGTAGGCTCAGGTTCTGCCACATTTAACTGACCGCCACAACAACGCAACTCGTAAAGTTTTGCATTAATTTGATACTCATATTGACTCAATAGCCTTGCATAAATATAGCCAGCTTTTCCATCCAAAAAGCCGAGCTGAATGAAATAAAATAAAATAAATCTGAGCATAGGTTTAAAAGGCAGCCACACCCAAACTTTTTTGAGAAAGCGTTTCCGCTGCACTGCATCTCCAAATAAGTGAGCGCCAATAGTGCCGCTGTCGTCGCGCCCTTCAATAATATTGTAATAAACGCGAGCTTCCCAATTAGAATAGCGGTTGTGCCGTTCTATCCAGTGAAATAAATCGCGGTAATCCTCGTGGATCATGTCATTTTTTAAGTAGCCGACTTGACCCGCTAAAATTACGTGTTCGTGAACTTCGTTGTCGCCAGTATTGGGGACGGATTCAGTGCCGAGGTTTTCGTAACGGCCTTTTTGATGCTTGAACAAACGCAAATTCCAGTCGGGATATCGGCCGCCGTAACGCAGCCACTGACCTAAAAAGAAGACTTTGCGGTTGAGGTAGTAGCCGTCAAAATTGGGGTCTTCGATCGCCTGCGCGATTTCGTCCCAAAGTTCCGGCGGAATGCGCTCGTCGCAATCGACAATTAATACCCATTCGTTGCGAAAGGGCAGATTGTCCAATGACCAATTTTTCTTTTTCGGCCAGCGGTTGTCGAAGTAGAATTGCACTACTTTTGCGCCCGTGCTGATGGCAATTTCTACCGTGCGATCGCTGCTTTGGGAATCAACCATGAAAACTTCATCCGCCCTGGCAATGCTGGCCAGACACGCAGGTAGATTAAGTTCTTCGTCTTTTGCCGGAATGAGAACTGAAACCGGAATCTTGGATGAACTAGATGTCATAATCGAGTGCTTGAACCTAAATGCGGTCGAGTTTTGGTGGATGAAATGCGATCGGCACAGCAGGGCCGACGACTTTAGCAGCGAGGGATATTGCCTATAGCCTAATGCCTGCTGGTCGATTTCGGTGCAAAAATCAGGCCGCGGATGGCTGCGCTCAAATAACCGATTTGACCCCAGGCAAAAACGAAATTTTCAAAGCGCAGCCCTGGATCTCTAATATATTTAAAAGACTTCCAGACTCCCCTCAAGATTCTTTCACCCCCCCGCCCAAGCTGAGCAATACCGGCTCGATCGGACAATTGTTCGCGATAACACTCGCTGATGCCTTGCCACCACCCGCGCTGTAGAAACCAAGCTTTGTTGAGCCTTTCTGTCGCGACATGGTGAAGCACCAGGGCCTCCGGTAGATAAACTACTTGCCAACCTAACTCTAAAGCTAATTCTGTGGCCCGCAACTCTTCATTTGACAGCAACTTTTTGCCGACTCTACCGAGTTTGGCATCGAAGCCGCCAATTTGTTCGAGAAAAGCGCGCCGGATTGAATAGTTTACACCCCTGGGAGTCAAACCGGCAGCAGTCACGTATAGGTAAGTATCGCCTAAATCGTATGATCCCAAGTTCTGGGCCAATCCCGGTGACAGCCATTCGGGCGGGCTGACTCCCGAAGGCCAGAGCAAATTTACTTTGCCACCAGCTACGGCGAGTTGTTGATTGCTTTGATAAGCCGCGTGCAGCACCCTGAGCCAATTCGGCTCAGCAATAGCGTCGTCGTCGAGATAAGCTAATATTTCACTGCGAGCTTGCTTAGCGCCTGTGTTCCGGGCTACTGACAGACCGATTTCGGGTTCCCAGACGTACTTGAGACGCCGATCGCCCTGTCTTGCTTCTACCACCTCGCGGGTGCGCGAAGTCGAACTTTCGGGGCTTGCATAATCGCTAGAAGCGTTATCCACTACTACTACTTCAAAGTTGTCGGGAAAATCCTGTACCAGCAAGCTGTCGATCGCCCCACCTAAATAGGCGGCGCGATTGTGGGTGCAAATAATCGCTGATATCTGAGGATGATCTGGCATAAATAACAGCTTGGGAAATACGGGGGTTCTCGATCGACTTACTCTGATATTGTCTCATCAATGCTATTATCGCTTAAAAAGCATTTGGTAGTTGGCCGTTTAAATCATCATGGGTAATTGCTAATTGGGAATTGGCAATTGGGAATTATGTTTAATCCTTTGTATGTGACCCCGCCCAAAGAAGGGAGACAAGCCCGCGACATTAGTCGCGAGCAGCCCAAAAGTTTTAACCAAACTTCAATCTCCCAAAATCATTTGTTGTGGAGTAAATCTAAAATCTAAAATCTAAAATCTAAAATCGACTGACTAATGAGTAACTCAGAACCCACCACATCAAGACAATTAATCTTAGTAACTGGGCCGGCCCGAAGCGGCAAAAGTGAATGGGCCGAAACTCTGGCGGCGGGTTCTGGGAAACAAGTAATCTATGTGGCTACCGGTCAGGTTGATGAAACGGATTTGGAGTGGATTCGTCGCCTCGATCGGCACCGAAATCGCCGTCCAGTTGATTGGGCAACTCTAGAAGTGCCGATCGAATTATCGGCCGTTTTGCGAGCAAGCAAGCCGTCAGATTGCTTGTTGATTGATTCACTGGGAACTTGGACGGCAAATCTTTTGGAACAAGAAGCTGCTGTTTGGGCGACTACGCAGCAAGATTTGCTAGCCTGTTTGAAGTCGGCGGCGGCTGATGTAATTTTGGTAGGGGAAGAAACCGGATGGGGCGTTGTGCCTGCTTATCCGGCGGGGCGGCTGTTTCGCGATCGCCTCGGCACTCTCGTGCGCCACATCGGGGCGATCGCCGATACTGTTTATCTCGCCACCGGAGGTTACGCCTTGAATCTCAGCGCTTTGGGTACCCCGCTGCCGCCGGTAGCGAAAAATTAACAGCCGGAGTCGCGATCGACAAGAGAGAAAATATATCGGTTTCCCGAACGACAATTTTAACTGAAAATCAGGTAGAATTTTCATTAAGTAAGATTGAAAATTCAAGACTCACATAAATTAGTCAAAAAACATACTCACTAGGGGGACAGCTCAACAATTTGACATGAGGAATAGCCAAATTTTGAAATTATGTAAAAGATAAAATGTCTCTTAAGAAAGAGTGGTAATTTCCAATTAAAAGTCTAAAATAATCAATTAGTTGAAGGGTTGACTAAAAGTTATGGCATCAGATAGTGAAGTAAGAAAATATATTGCTTACTGGTTTCAGTTAGGCAAAAAAGTATTAATTCGCAACGGTTCCGAAGCGCTGCAGCCCAAATTGGTAAATGGGGGCGATCGCTACAGCCAGGAATTTGAAGACTGCTGGCAAAAAATCATCTCCCGCGACAGCGGAGACTGTTACCTCGAAGGCACAAACGAAACAATTGCCCAACTGCTGACGCCAGCTTGGGAAATCAGTCCCTGCGCGCGCTGCGCTATGCCCGTAGTGTTCAAACAAACCGGAATGCCCCCGGAGTTCTGTCCCTGTAACGACTTACCGAACTGGCCCGATACCGAAATGCCCCAACCTCGATCGCCCGTCAGCAGCCAATCGCAACTATCAGGCATTCGCGATCGACTCCAAAGATCCAGCGGCGAGTAAGTATATAAGAAGGAAGAAGGGTCTTCTTCCTTAAATTGTTACAATATATTTACAATGCTTCACACTAGGTCTGATTTATGAATGTCAAGACAGTATCGCCAGCCTCCCCGCCAACTTATGTAAATTCAGGGACTCAGGCTGTACTCGGCAATCTCCAAGATGCAAATACAATTCCCCTGCAAGCAGTACCAGTATCACTAGAGACGCAGCTCGTAACGGACGATCGGCTCAAATCAGCCAGAGACATAGCTTTCGAGTTAGCCGGAGATGCTGTTCGGTACGATCCAGTGGCGATCGCAGCCCTGTACCGAAATCGACCTCTACAAGTCTGGGGAAGGCTGTCGAGCGTTGTTTGGACATTTTTTAGCTTTGCCTTCAGTGTGTGGTTCGACGGCAAAACAGGTCGTACCGCCACAAACGAAAAGCGTCGCGCCGTCCGACTGCGGGAAATTCTCGGCCAACTCGGCCCAGCTTTCATCAAAATCGGACAAGCACTTTCAACACGCCCCGACTTAGTACCGCCAGTATATTTAGAAGAACTAACCACGCTGCAAGACCAATTGCCAGCATTTCCGAACGAAGTAGCATATCAATTCATCCAAGAAGAATTGGGAGCCCACCCCAAAGACATCTACGCAGAAATCAGCCCAGATCCGATCGCCGCAGCATCTCTCGGACAAGTCTACAAAGGCAAACTCAAAACCGGAGAAACAGTCGCAATCAAAGTCCAGCGACCGGGTTTAGCCGAAAACATCGGCTTAGATATCTACATCCTGCGGCGTCTTGCAGTTTGGGCACAAAACAACTTCAAAATAATTCGCAGTGACCTCGCCAGCATTATGGACGAGTTGGGCGAGCGCATTTACGAAGAAATGGACTACACCCACGAAGGTCAAAATGCCGAACGGTTTGCCCAACTCTACGGCCACATCAAAGACATTTATGTTCCCAGCATCTACTGGGAATATACCCGCCGCCGCGTCTTAACAATGGAGTGGATCACCGGCATCAAACTTACGAATTTAGAGGCCGTTAAAGCTCAAGGAATCGACGCTCCTTACTTAATTGAAGTGGGGGTGCAGTGCTCTCTCAGACAACTTCTCGAACACGGTTTCTTTCACGCCGACCCGCATCCCGGCAATCTTTTGGCAACTCCTGACGGTCAATTAGCTTATCTCGATTTCGGGATGATGAGCGAAGTTAAACCTTATCAGCGGTACGGCTTGTTGGAAGCTGTGGTGCATTTGGTGAACCGCGACTTTGAAGGTTTGGCAAAAGATTATGTCAAGTTAGAGTTTTTAACGCCAGACACCGATTTGACGCCAATTATTCCGGCTTTGGCGGGGGTATTTAACAATGCTTTGGGTGCTAGCGTTGCCGAACTCAATTTCAAAAGCATTACTGACGAACTTTCGGCGGTGATGTACGAATATCCTTTCCGGGTTCCAGCTTACTATGCTTTGATTATTCGATCGCTCGTCACGTTAGAAGGGATTGCCATTAATGTCGATCCAGAATTCAAAGTGTTGAGCAAAGCTTATCCTTACGTTGCAAAACGGCTGTTGAGCGACCCCGCACCGGAATTGAGAGCATCCCTGCAAGATTTGCTGTTCAAACAAGGCGAATTCCGCTGGAACCGCTTAGAAAACTTGCTCAACAATGCCCGCGAGAGTGACGACTACGATGTCAGCAAAATCTTGAACCAAGCATTAGAGTATTTATTTTCCGAAAGAGGAGATTTCATTCGCGATCGTATTGTCCTGGAATTAGTCAAAAGTCTCGACACACTTTCGAGCAATGCTTTTGCTAACGCCAAAGCAGTCGTGGGCGAATGGTTTGGAGTCAAGGCAAATCAACCTGTGGTTTCACCAACTGAACAAAAAAACTTAGAACACATCAAGCGGATTTGGGATATTTTGCAATCAACTCCCGGTTTTGACTCGATGAAAGTATTGCAGCTACTTCCGCAATTGTTGGTGAAACCGGAAGTGCAGAATATGGGGCAGAAAGTAGTCGGCGGTTTAGCTCAAAGAGCAGTTGCTAGGGTTATTCGTGAGTTTTTGCTTTCGCAGGAACCGGATGCCATTCCCGTGAATGGAAGCTATGCTAAAACTTCGCCTCAGTTGTCTTTACCTGCTGCGAAGTAGTTATATCATGTCAGGTGAATTGACCATAATTCCTGTAGGGGCGGGTTTACCAATATCTACAATAGAAACGAGAGATTCTGTAAACCCGCCCCGGCTTTTGAGCGTGGTCGATCGACCGCACATCATATTAGATTGGGAGATTGGGATGTTTTTTGACCGCAGATATTAGCAGATAAACACAGATGAACGCAGATGAAATTTCGTCTGCGTTCTTTTAATTAAGGATCGCGAATTAAATAACTTACAATTTTAATTGTTATTGTGGGATGGGCGTCCCGCCC
>NZ_JAUBTT010000035.1:483-72282 GCF_036705125.1 Microcoleus sp. B7-D4 | reverse complement strand
CTTCTGCCTCCTGCCTCCTGCCTCCTGCCTCAAAACTCCAATTTCTAGCGGAGGGCTGCAAAGGTGAGATGCTCCCCATAAATTTCTGTCCGGTATCCAATCCGATCAATAGTAATCACCTTTAAATCATCCTTCAGCAACGAACACAAAAAACAGTATATTGACAAAATTCACACAGTCTTCTAAGATGAAAGACGATTCCTAACACACCGCCAAAACTTAACAAATCATCCCTCCACAAGTTAACAATTTAATATAATAGGCTTTGACAGCAATGGTTCCATACCTAATATCATTCTTCTACGGTATTTGCCTGCTTTTATCCCTCATCGGTTGGGGGAAATTCCTCAACCACATTCTGTTTCCCAACCAGCGAACGGACTGGGGACAAAGAGCAGGTTGGGGTCTAGCCTTGAGCCTTATCATTGGCGGTGTATTAAACGCAACTTGGAATATCTCGCCACCCACAATTTTATTTTTTTTAGGTTTGGGACTCATTTATTGTCTAGTAGATTTGATAAATCACAGACAATCAATCGCCAGTAATCTCTCACAGCTATTTCAAGAAAGTCGCAAAGATAAAATAGTCTTAGCAGGCATTGCGACTGTCAGCCTACTGATTTTTATCCAATACGCGGGATGGGTGTATACAGGCAGACTCAACTTTGCCAACATGGTGTATGCTGACGGGTTTAATACCAGCGATGACTACCACGCTTACTTAGTATTTCCCCACAAAATGCTGCAACTCGGTTCTATGGGCCTAGAGCCTTTTAGCGAAAGAAGAATAGTATCTTTGGGGGGACAGTCATTTCTCCATACTTTCATTGTCAGCGTACTTTCTGACACTAATTTAAACATCATAGACCCGGGTTTAGCGCTGATAATTACGATCGGACTAATTATCGGATTTTTCAAAGAACATCCAGCCTCCACTAGACGAGTAATATTTACAATTTTATTTGTCCTATTGATTGCTGTACCCAAGGCAAACACTACAAGTAGTATGCTGCCTGTAGCTTTATTTTTAAGTTTGTTTAGAACCATTGACACCAAAGAAATAGACTGCAACTCTTGGGTTTCCAATGCTTGTATTATTGCTTTAATCTCCGCCGCAATTTGTACGTTAAAATCTTCTCTAATTCCAGCCTCGGCTATTGTATTGGCAGTTAGCTACCTTTGCTATTTTATTAGCTCAAAGACCCAACAAAAAGTTGTTTGGGAATTCGCGCTGGCGACAGTATTAGTAGGAATATTTCTCCTACCTTGGATGATTTCTTTGTATCAATCTTCAGGTACTTTATTGTATCCTCTTTTGGGAAAAGGCTATCACGCCTCCGCCTACGGCATTACTTTCAAATCAGGTTCGACACTCTTGGGAACTGTTAAAACAGCCATCGCAGCATTCAGAGGTATTTACGTTTTTATACTGATATTGCTCGGCTGCTTGAGCTTAAGTATCCGACCTCTGAAATTGGCTAATTTACCAGCAGAATCCTCGTTCTCGAACCGCCAAGCACCTTTATCTATGACAGTTGCAGCGCTAGTGGCAACTGTTGTTGTAGGGGTGCTTACCGAAAATGCCGACCCTTTTCGCTATTCATTCTCTCACCTGTTTCCGGCAATTATCATATTAATTATGATTGCCATGACGGATACAGGAGTGTTAAATACAAACGGGATTCCTAACTTTTTTATTGCCGCTGTATTTTGTGCAGGTCTTACAATCAGCTACGATTGGGAGATCACTAAAAATACTTATTCAGCTTATGTGAAAAATATTAAATTCGGACTAACGAATCCATCTTTAGTTTCAGCTAAGCAAAAGTTGCAGTATGCAGCGCTGCAACAGTCTATTCCCCAGGGAGAAACAGTTTTAACCAGGCTAGATACACCTTTTATCCTCGATTTTAAACGCAATCAAATTCTCCTAGCTGACTGGCCCGGAGGAGCAAGTTTGCCTCCCGGAATGCCTGTCTTCAAAGGCGATGAAGCTTTAGCGAACTATTTAGTTTCAAAATCTATTCGATACATAGCTTATTCGTCTTGGAGTCTCAATCATCCGCCAAATGTAGATACTTCAGCGCCTGGATTGTCATCTTGGTTTAGACTGCAATCACAACTTGCTCACGACTTTCGGGATAACGTGCAACAACTAGCAAAAACGAGAAAGAAGCTTTATGCAGACGGAGAAAATTTTGTGCTGGATTTGGGAGTTCAGCGTAAGTAGCAAATATTTAGATGACATAAAAGAGCAGATTAGATATCAAACCGAAAAGCCGGAAATGTTTGGTAGAAATTCGAGCATCTGCTGGCAGTATCTTTAACACATCTTTCTCAGATAAAAGGTTGAGATTTTCCTCTTGGGCGAAAAAGTGTTGACCGAGCAATTTCAGCAACGCTCGAAACCAAGAGGGGGGCAGCCAATGTATGAGGGGAACAGCAGTGTGGAATTCTACGGGATACCACCGGTTGGGAGTTGTGATGCAGCAAGTTTTGCCGACGCGGCAAAGTTCCCGAACAAAAGCTTGTTGCTGAGTCCGACTCCCGACGTGTTCGATTACGGCAAAACTCACGACTCAATTAAAACTTTTGTCGGGAAATGGCAAGCTTAATCCATCAGAACGGACGTATTTTAAACCTGGATATTCTTCTTCTAAAAACACAGCATCTTCCATACCGACTGCGGTGATTTTGTCCTTATGCGGATAAAGTTTCTCAAAGAAATTGCAGTCTTCGCGGCGGTCGGAAGTTACTCCTACATCCAACACCGTTGTGTCGGCGCTGGGATGGGCTAATCCCATGAGCAAATCGAACATTTTTTGGCGGGCGTACAAAGATAGTTTAGTTGCGAAACCGCCTAGCTTGGGGCCAACATACTCGCTGGAGTTGTTTTCAGTTAGTGTCATATAATTTTAGCTTTGAGATGAACTGACAACCTGGTTGAAGCCCGATTGTTCGCGCTCGATTTAACACAGCATTTGGGCAATTTAAATCATCTTTCGTGAAATTTATAACAAAACTGTACTTTTAAGTGTTTTACCTGCGCTTCAACCCCAGCACGCTGAGAAAAAAGCTCGACAAAACCATCTGCAAACCGACAGTCAGGCAAGTGAGCGAGGGAATAACCAAACGCAGAGTTTTAGAAGGGTCGAGAGAACCAAAAGCAGTTTCACTCCAGATAGTTAATGACAAGAACGAGCCAACTATTCCGATTAATATCAGTGTGACTCCGAAAATCAATCCTGTCTCTAGGGTGACATAGCGAAATATTTTGTTGAGTTTGGGGTCTTCGGGCAGCAGTTTTTCACTGATGGCGAAAACTTTGGTGAAGAAAGCGAAAGTTACTGCTTGAAAACCGATGATAATTGCGATCGCAGCATACAGCAGTGTATGCACGTCAAAGCTGATACTCCCGATATTTTGAGTACCGGGCAACAGCCAAATGCCAACTATTATACCCACAATCATCAGGAAAGCACCCGGATACAAGAACAGCCATCGGGGACTGTAAAGCAACAGAAATCGCAAGTGCCGCCAGCCATCTCGCCAAGTTCGCAGGTGCGGCGGACGGCTGCGGCCATCGGGAGAGAGTACGGTGGGGACTTCTGTGATTCGCAACTTGTACAGAGAGGCTTTGACGACCATTTCGCTGGCAAATTCCATCCCCGTTGTTTGCAAGTCGAGTTTCAAAATTGAGTCTCTCCTGAAACCCCGCAATCCGCAGTGAAAGTCCCCGGCGGGACTGGAGAAGAATAGCTGCCCCACCCAAGTAAGTACCGGATTTCCTAAGTATTTGTGCAGTGGTGGCATTGCCCCCGGTTTGATGCCGCCTTGAAAGCGGTTTCCCATCACTAAATCGCACCCTCCCCGCAATTTTTCGACAAAAGCGCCGAGACTAGAAAAGTCGTAGCTGTCGTCAGCGTCGCCCATGATAATATAGAGTCCGCGCGCTGCGATTATGCCTCCCATCAGGGCGCTGCCGTAGCCTTTGGCTGCTACGGGTACGACTCGCGCCCCCATTCTGGTAGCGATATCTTGAGAACCGTCAGTGCTGCCGTTGTCTGCTATGATGACCTCGCCGGCAATATCAAGTTCGCGCAGGGACTTCTGCGCTTTCTGGATACAGATTTCTAAAGTTTCTGCCTCGTTCAGGCAAGGCATGAGTATCGATAATTCGAGAGTGTATTCCCCGCTGGCGTTGGTCTGTTCTGCCATATGTTTGTTCTACTGTTGCTGGCGATCGACAATACTTGCATTTCCAGTATGTATGTTTAAAATATGGGTAGCGAACAAAACTCAATAAAACTTAATCAAAGCTGTTTAGGAGAGTTTGTTCCGGGCCATTCTCGATCTGTAGTATTATCTTGGTGAACTCATGAATAGAGGCGTTTTTCTGGTTTTGCTTGCTGCCATTTTGTGCAGCGTCCTGGGTCAATTTACTCTGAAGGCTGGAGCAAAAGTTTTAGGGCCCATCGGCGCTGCTAATTTAGTTGAAAAAGTTATAGCAATGGCTACTCAGCCTTTGATAATAGCAGGTCTTTCTCTGTACGCAATTTCTTCGATCGGTTTTATCGTAGTTTTGTCCCGCGCTAACATTAGCATAGTCTCGCCTTTACTGTCAATCAGTTACCTGTTTACTGTTTTGGGCGGCAAAATTGTATTTAACGAGCCGTTGCCACCGCTGCGGTTAGTAGGCGTGGCGCTAATTATGACGGGAGTAATTTTTGTACTCAGAGGTCAAGCAGGGGGTGCGCCAGGGGGCAGTTAGCGAGCCCTTTTAAGATTGACGCTTGAGTGCTGAATTGATAACTTAACTAAAAGGGTGCGTCTGAATGTTCTGTTATTAGATAGAGCCCAGGACTTACAACTTGTGGGCGAATCTTTTGAAAAATATAGAAAATGCAACTCTAGACAGGATTTGTGCAGGTACACTATATTTCTGCCTGCACAAATACGAAGGCTACTAATTGACACAATATGGCCTCACAAGTTGGTGAGGATTTAATTAAAACCGTATAAGTACGATCGCGGAAGTTTACAGAGATCGCGAGCGGCGAGTGAAAGACGATCGCGCCTGCGTCACCCTTAAAAATTTTAAGTACGACGGCGAGGAGAACTAAAATAATTAGTTAACTATCGCGTAAAATATGTAAATATCTCCTTTAACCATGATTATTGCCAATATTTACGCTCCCAGTCAAACCAACTACGGATTAACCGATTTCTACCATTTTTACATGAAGTTGCATACAAGAAAGATTCTGTTGAGAGGGCATCCCGATGGCAGCCAACTTCATAGGGCGATCGCCGTAAGTGCACAGGAGCAACAACTAAAAACCAGTCGAACCTAAGCTTTAAGGATCGGTTGCAAATGTTGTGGGGGCTCATAAACAGGACACATCATATCACGTCCGCTAGTACCGGGCTTGATATAAGGGGTAAGGGGTCAGGGATAATGGGCAAACGAATAACTAAAAACCAACAACTAAGAACTAACAAATAACTAATAATTAATTCCCAATTCCCATGACTAATGACTAATTTATGATTCATATTTATACAGAAATAGAACAGGGGCAGCGATGGCTCGATCGCTATCGGGGAGGAAAACCCATATTTGCCTGCGTGTTAGGATTTACCGCTACTGGCTTAATTCCGGGGATTTCAGCAGCAGGAGCAACTCCGCACGATCGACAATTTACTTGTTTAGCCGATGCAGAATTTTTGTATAACGGCCCCCAACCGTCGCCCCAATATCCTTTGCCGCCCCTAGAAGCGGGTGCCTCGCCGGTATTGATATCTCGCGCTGTAGTCGAAGCTTTGGAACTTCCGCTTTACCTATTTAATGCTGGTTTGCCCCTCCCACCTACCGTACCTGCAATTGATTTGGGCGGCACTCCGGCAAAGTGTCTGATTTCTGGGAATGCTTTAGAACTCGAAACAGTCAAACATTTGCTCGAACAAGGATTAATTTGGGGAGCTAAATTGGCTGCTCAAACTAATGGCAGCTATTTAATTTTAGGGGAGTGCGTAGTTGGGGGAACGACTACTGCTTTGGGCGTGTTAATGGGTTTGGGTATTGCAGCGGCGGGCAAAGTTAATAGTTCTCATCCTCGCTGCAATCACGCTCAAAAATTGGCTGCGGTGACAGCGGGACTCAATAATGCTGAGTGGGAAATTAACGGACAAAACAGCACTCCCCTGGAATTGGTAGCGGCGGTGGGCGATCCGATGCAAATAGCGGTGGCGGGAATGGCGATCGCCGCCAGTCGGACTTGTGGGGTACTCCTGGCCGGGGGCACGCAAATGCTGGCAGTGTACGCTTTGATGCAAGCTTTAGCCCGTGAATATGCTCTGCTATGGAGTCCCGAACAAGTTGCGGTGGGGACTACGCGCTGGGTGGCCGAAGACCCTACAGGAGACACTGTAGGACTTGCTAATGATATCGGCAGTGTGCCTCTGTTGGCCGCGCAGCTAAGTTTTGCTGGATCTCGCTACGCGCAACTGCAAGCTTACGATCGCGGCTATGTTAAAGAAGGTGTCGGTGCGGGAGCCTGTGCGATCGCCAGTGGCTTGGCTGCAAATTGGACTCCCACTCAACTCCTCCACGCTGTTGAAGCTTTAGCCTCGCGCTGTGACATTAAACATTAAGTAGATAGTTATAAGAATCGATGCCAGATTTGTGAACTTCTCTCTTTCTTCTCTTTCTTCTCTCTCTCTGCGTCCTCTGCGCCCTCTGCGGTTTGTAAAAAAATCTTGTTCACCAAAGAAATAGCCTTCCTATTTCTACACAATATCTCCCTTTCATGCAGTATTCCCCCTGCTAATTGCGGGAGATAAAAAACTCTATGCAATGAATCTATAAGTAGACGAGCATAAATCAACGCAACTTGTATTTTTTTTGAATTACTACCCGATCCCCGCTAGCAATATTTAATTAGGCCCGCCTAGATGTTGCGAGTGCATTCTTTTGGAGAGCAACTGTTCTTCCAAGGCAGCAATTCGATTGTAAGCTGCTGTTAGCTGAGCAGTTAAGCGCTGGATTTGAATCTCTGCGCTCAGCTCTTTTTCCAGGCTTTGAGAATTCTTGTCGAAGTAGCTGTCATCTAACAGTATGTCTTTGTGTTCGAGGAGGCCGTCGAGACTGCTGTAGCTTTGATAGGGCGAGGTTTGGTCATTTCCTAGCGTTCCAGAGCGATCGTTTCTCTGTTGCTGGGTCAGCTTCGTCTCCTTGGCCGACTCCAAGAGCTTTTCATTGAGGTTTTCTATGAGTTTGTAGAGGGCCTCGACTTGTTGGCTCAATACTGTAACTTGCTGGCGGAGCGCTTCCATACAATCATCCTTTGGCTCGTAACTTAATATCTTTACATTTTAGGTAAATCTTTACATAACTTGGATTTATCACTAAATTATTTAATTTTTGACTTAATTGTTGTGTTCCCAATCCTGACGGTAGATTTAGGGAGCCAGCTTGAAGATAATCGATCGGCATTCGTGGGTCGATTGTAGATTTTAGATTTTAGGTTTTAGATAGTCTTGGACACAGGAACCGGGTTGGTTAACCCCCATACTTCGTTCAAACCTTCAATCAGAGTTAAAACGTCGGGTTTCTGAGAGTCGGATCGCAGAGCGTCCTATTAGATTGACTTCGCTCTCGCCAGTGCTTTCAGGATTCAGATGAGTGGATTTTTAGTTTTTTTAGTTATTAAGCTGTCGCCGATTTAAAAAGGATTTTTTACTTCGGTTGTGTAAAAAGCTTCCTCCAACGGCAGATGGCAGCGCTCTCGTTGTTTCGTTATATTAAAAAATGTAACACAGATGCAGTAGATCGACCCGGCTGGCGAGCAAAACTGGCTCAAAGGAACTTGCAGCACAGAAATTAGGCGTTAAGTTGACGGAGTTTTCGGCATCGGAAAGCTCGATCGACCAGGTAGAAGGTAAAATCAGGGCAAGAGCCAATCGATTTGAGATTTTAGATTTTAGATTTTAGAATTGAAGCATTGAAGCATTGACCCCACGGATAAATTCGGGGGCTTGTATCGTGGATGCTTTCGGTCAAACAGACTCTCTTCGCAGCAGAACCGAGTACAATGGCTCTGTGTTTGAAAAAGAAATAAGACAAATCGGCGCCAACTACCGGACTCGACAAACAATTATTTCCCCGGCTGTAGAACACAAAACGATCGGTCAATATTTAGAAAAGCGGATTGACAGGTGAAACGAAGGTCTTTGCTATTGGGGGCCGCCACCCTAACTTTAAGTCAATTGGCGGCAGGGTGCGACTCGAAGCCCATTCTCAAAATTCGATCGCTCAAAAACGGTATTCCGGCCCAACTGGTAAGCAAATTTAGCCGCGATGTACAACCGTCTCCGCTTTTGCAGGTAACGCAAGAAGGACAATTAAAAGAATTATTCGCCCTGTTGCAGGAGTGGAAACGGGTTCCCGAATCAAAAAATCAAGCTAACTTGGTGATGTTGGGAGATTACTGGCTGACTTTGGCAATTAGGCAAAAATTGATTAAGCCGATCGATCCTGGTAAGTTTGCTAATTGGTCACAATTGCCCGAAAGATGGCAAAAACTCGTCAGGCGCAACGACGAGGGTAAATTAGATCCTCAAGGTAAAGTGTGGGCTGCACCTTACCGCTGGGGAAGTACGGTAATTGCCTATCGAACCGACAAATTTAAGGCTTTGGGGTGGACTCCGACAGATTGGAAAGACTTGTGGCGAGTCGAATTGCGCGATCGAATTTCTCTGCCGGACAGTGCCAGAGAAGTTATCGGTTTAACATTAAAAAAACTAGGGAAATCTTACAATACGCAGCAATTAGATAAAATCCCAAATCTTAAAAAAGAACTCGCAAATCTGCACCAACAAGTTAAATTTTATAGTTCGGACGCTTACCTGCAACCATTAATTTTAGGCGATACTTGGTTGGCAGTAGGTTCCTCTGGGGACTTGCTGCCGCTGCTGCAAACTCAAAAGGATATTGCTTTAGTAGTTCCGGTTTCGGGAACTGCACTTTGGACAGATTTGTGGGTACAACCAGCATCAGGGAATCCAGTTTCTTTAGTGGAAAAATGGATTGATTTTTGCTTACAACCTCGGGTTGCTCCTCAATTATCTTTGCTGGCTAAGGCTAGTTCGCCGATAATTGTCGGCATGAAACCCGAAGATTTGCCGGAAGCTGTTCGCACTAATTCTGTGTTGTTGCCGGATGCTAAGATTCTTGCTGCTAGCGACTTTCTGCTGCCTTTTGGGGATGCGGGGATTGCCCAATATCGATCGCTGTGGCAAGAAATTCGGCAAGTAGTGAAAAGTTAAATTACAGTCATCCCGCGAGCCCGCCAGGGGTTGAAACCCCTGTCTAATAGCTAAAGTCCTCTCAAAGAGGACTGAAGAACTCATCTCATTTCCGGTTACACTCATACATGATGTTGACTGTTGAGAGTTGACTGTTGACGCCGTGAACAGTCAACCGTCAACGCCGTGAACACTGAACTGGAATTTACTATTCCGATGCTAACGGATTTGATATCATTAGTCGTCTTCAGACGACTTTAGCTTTGAGGCAGGGGTTTCAACCCTTGCCGGACTATGGGTTTGACCTGGTTGTTGACACTCCCAAAGGCACGGCGCCGTGTCCTAACTCTTGTAGGGACACTAATCTAAAATCCTTTCACCCTTCCTCGAATACCCGGATTTGAGAGAGATTCTAAATCAATCCGACAGTTAAGCCGATCGCCCTTGCACGAATAAACTGCCAAAGCAGTGCCTTGACGGTTGCAAACTCGCACATTGTAACCATAATCGTTGGCGACAGTGCCAAAGCGGTTGACAAATTGATAGCGTTCCATATAATCGAGCAAACTCCAAAGTTGGCGGTTGACGATGAGAATTACCCAAGTATTGCCGGGATCGACAAACCAGCGATCGAGCAATTTTCCGCCAAACTGTTTTTGAGCTAACCACAGACTCGGCACGCTTTTTTCGGTTTGCGAAAGCGGGGGCGACGGCAAATTAGCAGCGTTGCCAGTCGGGCAAGCCGGCTGCTGGGAAAAAGCCGCAGATTGTCCCCACAGCAAGGCTCCGAGGCACGCAGAACAGGCGATCGGGAACAAAAATAAACTTTTTGTCAAAATGCCATGCCTGCGGGGAGAAACTTGATTTTCGTGGCGCATTTTGGGGTAATTCATCATATTCATCATATTATTAGACAAGATTGCATAAATCATTCATTGATACAGAAACCGCAGATGTAAGGCAGATAAACACGGATAAACGCAGATAATTTTAAATTACTCGTTACTAGGCTCCAGCCTAGTAATGCAGATCCGGAGGCTCTGCCTCCATGTTTCCAACCGAGGCAGAGCCTCTAGATTTATGTTCCCAGGCTGGAGCCTGGAAGTTAATTTTATTATTCTTCAGTCCGCGGAGGCGGACATTGTTTGTATAGTAGCGGTTTCAACCGCCGACTCTTCTCTTATTTCTGCAAAATTATTAAAATTCCGATCGCTTAAACAATGAAGCAGGCAGACACACAGCAAAAGTAGAGCCGCAATCTAACTCGCTAGTAACTTCAATATCGCCACCCATCATCTGACAAAAACGCTGACTGATAGTCAGTCCCAAACCAGTACCCCCGTACTTGCGAGTAGTTGAATCGTCAGCTTGAGTAAAAGGTTGGAACAGTCGCTCTTGCTGTTCTGGTGTCATGCCGATGCCCGTGTCCGTCACTCGGAAAATTAAAAAATCTGCATCCAAAATTAACAATTGAGCAACTCTCGGTTGATATTTATTTTTTAATTCTTCACTGGTAATTCTTTCGACAGTAAGCACGATCGCCCCATTAGCAGAAAATTTAGCAGCATTGCTGAGCAAATTCAGCATTACCTGCCGCACTTTCATCAAATCGCCGTGCATCGCGCCGATATTGTCAGAACTCAATACTTGCAAAGTATTGCCGTTTTTATCCATTAGCGGTTTGATAGTTGTTACCACCTCCTCGATTAAACCTCCAACATCGAAGCTTTCGAGGTAAATCTCCATCTTGTCAGCTTCAATTTTGGAAATGTCGAGAATGTCCTCTATCAGCCGCAGCAAGTGTTTGCCAGCAGTGCGAATTTTGTCTAAATCCGAGACTAGCTCTAAGTGGCCTAACTCTTCGGCATCTTCCACCAGTATATCGCTGTAGCCGATAATCGCATTCAGGGGAGTGCGTAACTCGTGGCTCATGTTTGCCAGAAAAGCACTCTTGGCGCGGTTGGCGAGTTCTGCGGCTTCTTTGGCCAACTGCCACGCTTCCTCCGCGTCTTTGCGTTCGGTGATATCCCGCAGTGTCGCCACTACGGCTTCGACGCTGCCGTCTGTCGCACAAACCGGGCTGAGAATGTACTCGTAGTCGCGGGTTCCCCAGTTGGCCGTGGGGACAATTACTTCGCCTTTCACGGGCTCGGCTGTGGCAAATATGCCGTGGCATTCTTGGTGAACCCGCTGCATAATTGTTGGCGACCAGCCTAATTCCTGCCAGGTTTTGCCAATCATTTGTCTGGGGTTCATGCCGGCAGCTTGAGCGGCGGTGCGGCTGACATAGGTGTATTTTCCCGATCGATCTACTAGAAAAATTAGGTCAAGAGAAGCGCCGAGAATGCCGTCAACAGTTCTGGCGTGTCGGGCTACTTGAGCCGTCATTTGTCTGACAGTGATGGCGCCGCGGACTCTGGCGGCCAGTTCAAACCGCAAGAGTTCGTTGGCTTGTTTGAGGAATAGGGTGCGCTGTTCGACTTCTATTTCTAGTTCTGCTTTGGCTTTTTCTAGGGTGACTTCGGCAAGTTTGCGATCGCTCACATCTGTAGAAATTGTACCGACTGCATAAGCTTTACCTTCGGAGTTGCAGAGGGGAAATTTCAGAGAAATATAAGTGTGCGGGCCGTCGTCTTGAGGGATGATTTCTTCGAGGGTTAGGGGCGAGGAGGATTCGAGAACTTTCAGGTCATTTTCTCGCAGGGCTGCTGAAGAGTCTTGGGGAAAAATATCGCCGTCGGTTTTCCCTGTTATTTGCTCTTTTGCGATGTCAAACAAATTGTCAAAATGGCGGTTTGTGAGCAGGTATTTTCCGTCAACATCTTTGATGTAAATCACTGCTGTTGAGTTGTCTAAAATCGCTTGCAGCAGTGCTTCGCTCTTTCGCAGGGCTTTTTGAGTGTTTTGGCGATCGAGTATTTCTGGCTGCAATTCCCAGTTGAGGCGATTTAAGTCTTGCCAAGCTTCCTGGACTAGATTTAAGGCGATCGCGCTTTTTTCTAGTTCTGTATTTTCTGTATTTACCTGTCGCGACTGGTTTGAGACGGAGTTTTCGGGCAATTCTAGGGGTTGGAAAGCGAGCGGGATGTGGGGATTTGCGATCGGGCGTTGGCGAAGCCCTCGAAGAGGATCGCCCGCCAATTTTTTATTATATCGAAAATCTACGGCTAATTGACCATCTAAACTCGATTTTTTGGGAAATAAATCGGGGAATTCGCCGAAATTTAAATTGTCATAAATTATATCAAATGTCCGCGATCGCTGCGGCAGTTCGGCGCTGGAGTTAAATGCCCAATTCCCGTCTGATGTTGATAAATCTGAGTTAGCGGGTTTAGCAATCCGGCGAGTGACGGCAACTCCCAAGGCGAAGGGGACAAGGGCAGCCGCAGACATTGCCAGCAGCCAGTTGTTGCCCCACCAAGTTTCGATCGAGGTTGTGGGGATGCCCCGCACTAAAATTACAGCGGGTTTTCCGGCTAGATTATTCAGGGATTTTGCTGCTACTGTATAAGCCTGATTCCCTATTTTTATTTGCTGAGCAACTGCTTTCCCATCGGCGGCGCGTGCAGAGATCAGTAGCGATCTGTCCATCCACTGTAAGTCGGGCAACCGTTGATTTTTCGTAACACTTTGTCCACTTACCAAGACATATTTGCCCTCATTAAGCGGTGCATAAATAGCGTAAAATCCGAGTGAATGGACTATTTCGCTACTGGCAACCATCGGGATTTGGCTCAGATTTGTTCCTAAAAATAAAGCAGCAATAACAGTCTGATTTTTGGGATGTTTTACGGGAATTTCTGAGTAATTCACAAGGACACGTTCGCTCAATCCCGTTTGCAAAGTTGGCAATTGTTTCTGATTTTCCGATTTAGCCAGAATTTTGCTGGGCGTAATTTGCTCTTTTTTTGCTAATACTTGATAGGCTAGGTTGCGAGGATTAAAACTTTGTCCCTCTTGGTTGAGATTAACGCTAACAATTATCTTCCCATCTTTCCCCACTAAAGCTGCATTGTGTATTGCTCCTGTTTTGACTTGATTTTCTAGAATTTGCTTGACAGATTTTTGCAAATATGATAATTTTTTGCCGCTGTTGTAAGCTAAGGCTGTTTGGGCGATGGTTTTGCTGTCAGAGGAGTTTTGCAAACGGTCGGCGGCGCGATCGAGTTTGAGATTATAGTTAATTTCACTAACAACTAATTCTGATTTAGCTTGATTTTGCCCTTGGATCAGTCCCGCTGTCAATATCATCCAAAGCGCCGCTCCTGCAAGTCCCAGTGGCAAGATTATTGGTACAACTAGGAGTCCAATTAGTTGTTTGCGGGTGAGAGACAAATTGTAAGTGCAAGGCATGACAACTGCTGCAAATCTGTCGGAACTTACTGCTGTAGTTGGCTGCGGACAATCTGACTGGAGGTTGTTTAAGTGAGTCTGAGCCATAGGAGTAGATGCTAAATCGGTAGTAGATGCGGGCTGCCCATTCATATAAACGATCAGAATTTTACTGTTTGAATTCTGCTGAGTCAGATTTTGTTATTTAGTTATTAGTATGCTGTCGGATGTTCTTGAAAGCCTGTTGGCAGTATTGATCCCCAAAAACAGAGGTACTTTTTCGCTCAATTTTAGGTTTTCACCCTGGCTCAAAAACCCGGATTTTTGCTTGCAGTATGTAAATTCACTTAAAAACGAGTTTAACCTAATTGTTGCAGGAGTTAAAGAAAAAACTTAGGCAGGGGAAGCCAAAAACCAAGTTTCTGTGCGGTATTTGGTGGCAGGTGCGATCGCCTTTTCCCTTCATCACCTTTTTTTCAATCCCACAACCGCCTGCCTGCTTTGCCGCCCAGTCGCTGGTGAGTATCTTTGAGCAAAGTTGGGATGTCTAACTCTTCGGGACACCGGGGCAAACATTCGCCGCAATCGGTGCAGCGGTTGCCTTTGCTGCCGGGAAACCAGTGTCCGGCATTTTCAAACATGGCGTAGCGGTATTTGCCAAAGTCAGTCATGTCGCACCCGACGGCGAGATTGCGGAGTCGCAATACTTCGGGAATGTTGATGTTTTCCGGGCAAGGCAAACAGGCATAGCACTGGCTGCATTTGTCGGTTTTCAAAGTTGCTGCAATAACCGATTCTAGCCGATCGAACGCAGCGATTTCGGAGTTGGTGAGGGGAAAGTCGCGATCGCAATATTTCAGGGGTTGCTCTAATTCTGTGGCATTTGCAGGGCCCACACTCAAAGTCCCAATCCTAGTATCGCTGAGTAAAAATCGATAGTTCAACTCTAAAGGCGAGAAAGGCGAGCACAATTGTGCGAGAGTTTCCGGGGGCGTGTAGAGTTGCCCTCCTTTATCTGCCGGGGAAATGATGAAAACGCCCATATCTTTGTCTTTGGCGAGTTCAATTGCCGGGGCGTTGCGCTGAAAAAAATAGTAATAATGCAGATTGACAAATTCAAACAAATCTGTATTGATTGCAGCCAAAATCAGATCCAGAGGCCCGTGAGTCGAAAAGCCGACGTGCCTAATGATCCCATCAGCCAGGGCTTTGCGTACAGCTTCCATGCAGCCTGTGGGATCTCGTACAATCGCCAAATGTTCCCAAGTATTCAAACCGTGAATTGCCAGACAATCGATATAGTCTAAATTCAGGCGTTTGAGGGATGCGTCGATGCAGCGTTCCATTGCTGCTGCATCCTCGGTTGGGGAAATTTTTGTAGTGACGTGGAGGCGCGATCGATCGACAGACAAACCCGCCGAAAGGGCCGCGCCAAGATATTCCTCGCTGCAACCGTAACCTGCAGCCGTTTCCAGGTGATTGATTCCCTGAGACACTGCCTGTTGTACAGTCTGACAGGCAGTTTCCTCAGAAGCCAAATAGCGCATGGTTCCCAAGGAAAATACAGACAGGTGCAACTCCGTTTTGCCAAACCGTCGATAGCGCATAAAGTTTAGGAAGTTTCGCCCGGGCCCAAGCCACTTCTCTTAATCAAATCCTCTGGACGGAGGTTTGAGATAAATTCCCGGAAGGCCCGGCGTTCTGCCTCATCAGCATCTCGATCGACCGGTATCGAAGCATCGGCGACGACTTCTTCCATCACCCAGATGGGGCAGTTCGTTCGCAAGGCTAGGGCGATCGCGTCGCTAGGTCGGGCATCGATCTCTTTTTTAACTTCTCCCTGACGGACGATCAGTACGGCATAGAACGTGTTATCTTGCAGCGAGTGAATAACTATGCGCTCCAAGGTAAGACTCCATGCCTCTAAAAAATTGACCATCAGATCGTGAGTTAAAGGCCGAGGAGGCTTGTGGCCTTCGATCGCGCTAATAATAGCCTTTGCTTGCTCCTGACCGATATAAATAGGCAAAGCCCGTCGCTCAGTAGCGTCTCTCAATAGGACAATAGGACTGCGCGTGGCTGCATCTAAGGCAATTCCAGCGACTTTCATTTCAATCATAAAAATGCTCGGTAAGTGGGAAACTCAGAGACTTTAGTCCTGAGAGGGAAACAACATGGGCGGTTTCAACACATTCGACTACGCTCAGTGAGCACCACCTTGAATCCCCTTTCCCCTTTCGGGGGTAGAGGGGTATGGTTGCCCCTCTTTGGAGATATGGTTGTCTCCGGCTCCCTTTCGGGGTAATGTTCGCTTGTCGGTCAATGTTATGAGAGCTTGTTAGACTTGCAACACTGTCGAGCGTGACCTTAAGACTGTTTAATTGCAAATGACAGAGCCCAAAACTAGCGTCGCATTCAAGGAGTGTCGTGACTCAAATAACGTAGCCAGTTAAGGCTGAGGCCCGTCAGCACAGCTTGCTTCGATTGCTCTTACAAGCTCAGTCCCTGGTTTTAGGGCTGGGTTACTGACAGAATTAAGAAACTGCAAGGCGGTAGAAAACTCGGACATAAAGATGACCTAAATCCAGTATGACTCGATCTTCGCCTGAATCTGCAACTGATCTGGGACTATCGATTTTAGATTTGAGATTTTAGATTTTCGATTGACTCCGGGGGACAGGGGGACGGAAAAACCTCCTGCGTCTGGTTTGTGCCTGTGGTTTCATGTAAATAAGCGATCGACTAAGGAAAAATACTTATGTTTACAGGACTAATTCAATCTCTCGGAAAACTGAAGTCGCTAGGCAACGATTATTTCCAAATTTCCTGCACATCAAACAACTCCTACCAGATTTTACAAGATTTAGCCATTGGGGACAGCGTAGCCGTGGATGGAGTCTGTTTGACGGTAGTGGAAGTTTTGCCGCAAGGTTTTGTCGCCGTCGCTTCCCCAGAAACTCTCCGGCGCACTACTCTGGGATCATTCCCCGATGCTTTGGTGAACCTAGAAACCTCCCTGCGCGCCGGTAGCAAATTGGGGGGACATTTCGTGACGGGGCACGTAGATGCGATCGGCACTTTAGCGACATCAACCCAAACCGCCAACGCTTGGGAGATGCGGTTTACTGCCCCACCATCCGCCAATTCGGGATGGCAACGTCAAATCGCACCTTACATCGTTTCCAAGGGCAGCATCGCCGTCAACGGCATCAGCTTAACCGTGGCAGATTGCGATGCTGACGGGAATTGGTTTGAAGTTGCTGTCATTCCCCACAGTTTTGGTGAGACAAACCTCAGCTATTTGCAACCAGGAAGTTTAGTAAACTTAGAAGCAGATATTCTGGGCAAATATGTCGCCAAATTTCTCCGCAGCGGCTCAAAATCCCATCCCGAACCGTGGGAAGAAACCCCGGCAATCAACAGTTTGGGAACAATTACACCAGAATTCTTAGCAGAACACGGATTTATTTAATCAATGAAACAATAAAAATCATTGCTGAACGAAGTAGCTGTGGGCCGAGGAGCATCTCTTTATCATTTAGAATATAACTTTTAGTTGTAAGCTGTTGGGAATCTAAATTGTATTTTTTGGGCGGGCTTTCTGGCCCAACCCCTACTCCCCACAAGAATTTTCTTAAATTTGACTATACAATTTAAATGCACTTCAGCTTAGTCTATCACCATTCTCTTGATTTGCAAAACTCATTGATACGTGCTATATACCATTGACGTTGAACAGAGAATGCGGTACAATTTTTATTAGGGGTTTCTTGGCTATCTCTTCCACCGACTGTGTAAGTCCTGACTGCGACGAGTGTAAGGTAGAGAGGCCAATCTACAAAGCAAAAAAAAAATTTGAAAAACCTTGTTAAAAACCAATGCAGCCAGATTCTCAAAAATCTCCCAATTTACCTCTCGTCTCAGTCATTATCCCTGCATACAACGCTGAGCAATTTATTGAAGAAACTCTCAAATCTGTTCTGGCTCAAACTTATCCAGCCATTGAAGTTTTAGTAGTCGATGATGGTTCCCAGGATCGAACCGCTGAAATTGTCGAAAAAATCAGCCAAAAAGATTCTCGCGTCCAGCTTTTGAAACAGCCCAATGCTGGGGTCGCTGCTGCTCGCAACTTAGGAATTCAGAAGTCGAGAGGAGAATACATTGCCCCCCTTGATGCCGATGATATTTGGTATCCTGAAAACATAGAAAAACAAGTTCAATGTATGATGGAGGGAGAGCCATCGTTAGGAGTCGTCTATTCTTGGTCATTAGATATTGATGAAAAGGGATCTTTAACCGGGGGACTCCGCGCTTTTACGATGGAAGGTGAAGTTTATGCAACCTTAATTTGCCACAACTTTTTAGGCAATGCTAGCGCTTCGATGATCCGGCGTTCTGCTTTAGATAAGGTGGGCTTTTACGCCACTAGCTATATAGAGAAGAGTGCTCAAGGCTGTGAAGATTGGGACTTGTACCTGCGACTGGCAGAATACTATCAATTCGGAGTGGTGCCGGAATTTCTAATTGGATACCGCAAAGTTGACAGCAGTATGTCTAGCAATTATATGGTGATGGCGAAGTCTCACGCATTAATGCTGCAAGATGTAAAGCAACGGCATCCGGAAATTCCCGAGTTCCTACACCGATTGTCAGCCAGTAATTTTTTGATGTATTTAGCACACCAAAGTAGTCGGAATGGCCGCGATCGCACCGCGCTATTTTGGTTATTCCAAGCTTTAAAAGCTGAGTGCATCTCACCGTTGTCCCGTTATGGTTTTTACAGAGTATTGGGGAAGAGCCTTTTAAACCTATTATCCCAGTTTTGGAAACCTCAAGCTGCTCTGGAGACACCTCTGAGTTCACAAGAGCCGCAATCCTCTGACTGTAAACTCAGCAGCCGAGAGCTGCTGGTTGAGAGTCGGCGCAAAAATATCGAATCGATGGTAAGGATTGGGAACATTTTTCACCGCTCAATTTCCCGCATTGTCAAGCGAAATCAAGCAGATATTGACATGCTCCCTCAAGTGAACATTAGCGCCACTCCATCGGCACAGGCAGAGTTGTCTTATGAAAAAAGAGATTCAGGCTATTAAAACTCTGCTTCCCCTCCTCAAGATATACCCTTGGGCCATCCCGGCAATGATTTCCTTGGGTATGCTTGCTTCCCTTTCCGACGGCTTTGGCATTAGCTTATTCATTCCCTTTTTGCAAACTTTACAGCAAGAAGAAACTCAGGCTGTAACTGGCAATTCTTTCATTGATTCTCTGATGAAGATATTCGCTGCTGTCCCTGATAGCTATCGGGTCTTAATCATCCCCTTGTGTATTTTAGTCAGCATCCTCATCAAAAACCTGATTGTCTATAGTAATTCTCTGCTTTTTGCTTGGTTAAATTCGCGAATTAGCAACCGATTGCGCTGCCAAATTTTTAACCAAACTTTAACCGTTAGCTACTCTTTCTTAGAGCGCAGCGAATCGGGAAAGATTATGAATATTTTGGCGACAGAGAGTTGGCAGACTAGCAAAGCTTTGAGTTTGTTTGTTAACTTGATTACGTATGCTTGTACGATTACTGTCCTGGCAACACTGTTGCTACTCATCTCTTGGCAACTCACCTTAATTATCAGTATATCCCTCTTCCTAATTTCGCAGTTCATCCAATTTGTGACGCGCCGAGTCAAACATCTCGCACAGCAAGCTGTAGACGCCAATTCTCAGCTCGCTGTCCGAATGTGGGAAGGATTAGGGGGGATGAGAACCATCCGCTCCTTTGGACGGGAACCTTATGAGCAAGAACGCTTCGATCGCGCTTCCCAGCAGGTGCGAAACACCTTTTTCCAACTCGATATGCTGGGAGGGCTCATCAATCCGCTCTATGAAGTTTTTTCCGCACTCCTCCTGCTAGGAATTTTGGGGCTCGCCCTCCTGCAAAACCAGTCAGCTATGCCAACGCTGCTGACTTTTTTATTCATACTCTACCGCTTGCAACCACAGGTGCAACAGCTAGATGTAGCGAGGCTAGGTTTAATATCTACCGCCAGTTCTGCTGAACTGGTGATGGCTTTTTTAGACACTTCTGATAAACCTTACATCCGCTCAGGTAACGTTCCCTTTGACAAGTTGAAGCAGGCGATCTATTTTGAGTCAGTTTCCTTAACTTACAACCCTGAAGATCGGCCGGCAATAGAGGCTGTCTCCGTCGAGTTCAAACGCGGCCAAACGACGGCTTTAGTGGGGCCATCTGGTGCGGGAAAATCGAGCATTATCAGCCTACTCTGCCGCTTTTACGAGCCAACTTCAGGAGAAATTTATATTGACAACAGCCCCTTACAAGAACTGAATTTAACGGACTGGCGAAAGGGAATTGCGATTGTCAGCCAAGAGGTTCATATCTTTAGCGGGACGGTGAAGGATAATATCGCCTACGGGCGCTTGGAAGCAACGGAGGCAGAAATTTTTGACGCTGCAAAACTTGCCAATGCTCACGATTTCATTAGCCAACTGCCGGAAGGGTATGACACGAAAGTGGGCGATCGCGGCGTTCGCCTTTCTGGCGGACAAAGGCAGCGTATTGCCCTCGCTCGCGCGATTGTCCGCGACCCCGATATTCTAATTTTGGATGAAGCAACGAATGCTCTAGATAGTATTGCTGAAAACTTGATTCAGGAGGCCCTCAACACGCTCAGCCAGAACCGCACCGTCATTGTCATTGCTCATCGCTTATCGACGATTGAAAATGCCGATAAAATTATTGTGATGGAAAATGGCAGGGCGATCGAACAAGGGAACCTCCAGTATTTGCTAAAACTCGATGGCTTGTTTGCCAAGCTTTATCATCTGCAACACCGCAACTTACAAAACTAATAGGAATTTGGTGAATCACTTATGCCTTATCCGATTATTGACATTGAAGTGACACAGCCCCTTCCCACTCTGACAATTTCTGAGGAAGATACAGGAATTGCCTTAGTGGTGCGGCGAAAAGATAAAGCTGTTGGTTTGATCATGCAGCCTCTTCCTCCAAAGAGCGTCCTTTCTCCTGAAGATTTAGCTAAAATGATTGAACGGGAAGTCGGCGCTAAGTTACTTCAGGAAGCGATTAGAGAAGAGTTAAATCCTACCGAAAAAGGCGATACTTTTCCCTCGCTCACAGTGGCAATTTGTACGAAAGATCGGCCGGAAAACCTGGCCCGGTGTCTGCAACATTTACTCAAGTTGCAAACACCTATTTCCGGTGAAAATCTTAACTTTGAAGTGTTAGTAATTGATAATGCACCTTCTAATGAAAAAACACAAGAATTGGTAGACTCCCTACCAGGAGTTCGCTATGCCAGGGAACCAAAACCCGGTTTAGACTTCGCTCGCAATCGCGCCTTGCAGGAAGCAACTGGGGAAATATTAGCTTTTCTAGATGATGATGTCACGCCCGATCGCCAATGGCTGAACGGATTGAGGGAAGCTTGGGCAGAAAATCCCGATGCGGGTGGTTTTACAGGGTTAGTGCTACCTTATGAGTTAGCCACTGAAGCCCAAATTTTATTTGAAAGTCGGGGCGGTTTTCGGCGCGGATTTGAGAAAATTCGTTATGGCAAAATATTGCCTCACAATCCGTTATACCCCTGTGGTGCAGGCATATTTGGAGCTGGCTGCAATATGGCATTTCGCCGCGATGTTTTACTCAAACTAGGGGGATTTGATGATGCACTCGATACAGGTGCGCCCCTCCCCGGCGGTGGCGATTTAGATATTTTTTATCGAGTTGTTCGCGCTGGCTATCCCCTCGTCTATGACCCTCGCTATCTGGTGTTTCACCAACACCGCCGGGAATATGAAAAACTGCGCCGCCAGTATTGGACTTGGGGGTTAGGTTTTATGGCTTTTGTGATAAAATCCTATCAGACCGATCCTGCCAAGAGATCGCAGCTAATCCGGCTGATCGCTTGGTGGATGGGCTATCAGTTAGATGAATTGCAAAAGAGTATTAGGGGCTGTCATCCTTTGCCCCCAACGATGATTTTAGCTGAAATGTGGGGTGGGATCGTAGGGCTTTTTGGCGAGTACCCCCGTTCTTTAAAACGTATCGAGCAGATTCGGCGGCAATTTGCCTAAAAAAAGGAGATTTGCTTCAGAAATCTATTTCTCGTTCCATGCAGGAAACGACAATTAAATATGACTAAGCTTCCGCCCATTGATATCGTCATCTGTACTTATAACAATGCTCCTCTTCTCAACAAAGCTCTATCGGCCCTTGCCCAACAGCAAGTGTCGCCCGAATTAGAGTGGAAGGTGTTAGTGGTCGATAATAACTGCACGGATAACACGCAGGAAGTTGTCGAAAAATATCGAGTGTCGGGAACAATTCCCTACCTTTCTACAGGCTCAGAAACACAGCAAGGATTAACCTATGCGCGCCACTACGGGGTTCAAAATACAACGGCTGATTGGATTGCTTTCGTAGATGACGATTGCTTCCTGGCAGAAGATTGGGTGGAGCAAGCTGTTAAATTTGCTGCGACTCATCCTGACTGCGGCGCTTTTGGTGGGCGAGTGATTTTAGATTGGGAAACTCCACCGCCTAAATATGTATTGAATTATGGTTACTCCTTCGCACAACAAGAACACGGCACAGAACCCAAAAAAAATCTTGTCTCGTGGGAGCAGGATTAGTGTTGAATAGAGGAGCTTTGGCACATACTGGTTGGATTGATAAACCGTTACTTCACGATCGCATCGGCACCAAGCTGATATCAGGGGGAGATGTGGAAATTGCTTTGCGGATTTATGGTGCGGGATACGATCTTTGGTACACTCCTGATTGCCAGTTAAAGCACTTTATTCCAAGTAGGCGTACTTCTCAAAAATACTTGATAGATATTAACTATGGTCTAGGGACTTCTCAAGTTTTGGGCGATTCTCTTCTCTGGTCGGGTTCTTATCAAGATTGGTTGTTTAAATTTATTTGGGATGGGGTAAAAGCTTCCCAAAATATCGTAATTCAATCTTTAAGAACGGCTTTGGGGCGAATGAATCCGGCGGAAGTGGAGATCAACAAAAGTTTTGTGCGGGGTAAGTGGGCCGGAATTAACCGGATGATCCGCATGAACCGGAGGAACGCCGAGAGTTCTTGGGTCGGGCAAAATTAGTCGGTTAGCCACCCGATAAATCTATTGCTACTTTGAGGTAATTTCTGTGAGCAACTCCTGGAAAGTTATTAACGTAGAGCTAAGTAAAGCCATTCCTGACTTGCCTTTAATTCCTGGTTATGGGGGCATTTACACTGTATTTTGGTGGCATAATATACCCCTTGGTCAACAGGAGATTTTAGCCGCTCAGTTGCCAATGTCAGCAACAGAATTGACTAATTTAGCGGTACAAGCAATTACTCCTACCATCGGTAGCCATTTGCTAGAGCAAGGTTTTAAAGCAGCTTTGCCAGTTATTTCCAAGAATCCGGCGCGCGATCGCCCCCCTGAGTTCCAAGCTCTAATGGCTTTGGAACAACCTCTTGCAAAGCTTGAGCAACACTTTTCACACTTAAATAGTGAAACTGTTTCTGTTGTGATCTGTACTCGAAATCGACCAGAACAATTAGAGCGATGTTTGCAATCCTTCCAAAACTTATCCCATCTCCCCCACGAAATTATTGTTGTTGACAATGCTCCTAGTTCAGACGCTACGCAGCAATTAGTTGCCAAAATACCAGAGGTTAAATATGTCTTAGAACCTCGCCCTGGTTTGAGCGTGGCCCGCAATACTGGCATCCGTCACAGTACAGGCAATATAATTGCTTTTACTGATGATGATGTGATTGTTCATCCTGATTGGATTGCCAGAATTGCCCAAAGTTTCCAGGGCGATCGCGTCATCGCCATGACGGGACTTATTCTACCAGCAGAACTTGAAAATGAAGCCCAATTGATCTTCCAAAAAGGTCATACTGGCTTCGGATGGGGATACCGCCCTACAACCTTTGATACTCAATTTTTTGAGGAAATGAAGCCGTTCGCTGTCCCCGTTTGGCGCATTGGTGCAGGGGCAAATATGGCGTTCCGGCGCGAACTTTTTGATAAAATTGGATACTTTGACGAACGGTTGGGTGCAGGCGCTTCTGGGTGTAGTGAAGACTCTGAAATTTGGTATAGAGTGCTTGCCGAAGGCTGGTTTTGTCGCTATGAACCAACAGCGGTCGTTTACCACTACCACCGCGGCGATCTGGATAGCTTAAAACACCAAATGTATCACTATATGCGCGGACATATCGCAGCGCTTTTTGTGCAGTTTGAAAGGTACAAACACTGGGGCAACTTGCGTCGCGTTTTCATCGCTTTGCCTAGATATTATGTCAAGCGATTCATCATAGGATCGTTGACAGGATTTAGAGGGGTCAATAAAACGCTCTTTTCTGAGGCGTTAGGCTGTTTGGCTGGAGTACAATTTTATATCCAGAATCAGAGTCACAAAAATTAGTAATTTTTGGAGTTTATAGGAAAAAAACAATGGTAGCAATTCATCCGTCAGAGACAAGAGGAAATAAAGAAAATTTGGGTCGTTTTTTATCCCGCAACCCCTTTCCGCATGGTTTGACTCAAGGATTCTTTTATCGGGAAAAGATGCGAGCAATTTACCGCATTGCCCCTGACGTTCCCTGTAAAGAAGTATTAGAAGTCGGAGGCGGTCAAGGCGGCTTGACGGCTTTACTCTATCCGCAAGCACAGATTACCAACATTGACCTCGATCCTAAATATGCAAATGCCCCTTGTAACCAACAAGAAAAAGTCCGCTTCATCTGCGGTGATGCCACGAATTTACCGTTTGAAAATGAATCATTTGATATAGTAACGATGTTTGACGTGATCGAGCACGTTCCCGACCATCAAAAAGCAATCTCAGAAGCGCTGCGAGTGCTCAAACCCAAGGGATTTTTATTAGTGAGCACTCCCAATGAAAATTGGCGGTTTCCCTACTATGGATTTATGAAACCACTTTGCCCACCGGAAGCGGAGGTGATGGCAGAATGGGGTCATGTCCGGCGCGGCTATACGATCGATGAACTGACAGCATTAATTGGTTTTCCTTGCCAAATCTCTGCGACTTTTATTAATCCATTGACGGTACTTTGTCATGATGTTGCTTTCTCCCGTTTATCTTCTCTCAAGCGCCAATTTTTTTGTACTGCACTCACTCCTTTAACCTGGGTGAGCTATTGGCTGCATAAACCTGAATCATTGGGGACGGAAACTGCATACGCTTGGCAAAAGTAGGGAGAAACATCAGGCGGAAGGCAGGAAATGGTGCGTTCGCAGAGGCGCTGTTAAAAACTGATTTACTGGGCAATATTTTTATCGGAATCATTAACCGTATCTTCTCGCATTTGAGCAAAAACTCCTACTCGAGCTTGGTAAAGCATCTGCATATTATCTGCCAATTCCCGATCGCTCCACCAGTGAACCAGAGAATCTCGGTGACGCTTAGCGAGGAGCGATCGAGGAATTCCATTAGCAATATCTTGCTCAACTGAGTCCATGACACCATCATACCAATTGCCAAACATCTGAAACCCAGCTAGGGTATTTAAAGGAAGCAGTAGCAACATCCCTAAAAACAGTCCCCACTGAACAATTTGTTGCCATTTTCGAGAGCCGTACAATTCCCAAATAAAGAAGGTTGTACATAGCATGGGAACTGCAAACATCACGTATCGCATGGGGAATCCTTGAGATGGAATCAGTCCAGCTCTACCATAGCCTACTGCTAAGGAATAAACACCGAAAACACCACATAATAAGAGCATTGTCAAGGCTCGCTGTCTCTCCAAACCTTGATGGCTTACAATGCCTAAAATGACTACTCCCAAAGTAGGCATGAAAATCCCAAAGGCTATCAATACAAAAAAACTCCACGAATAAGCAGCAACGCCTCCGAAACTGTAAGCTAAAAATTTAGCAACTGTCTGGAGTGTGGGCCCTAAACCGGGACTGGGGGGATTCCAAGTGGGACGTTGATAGCCAATAAAATATACACCTATTAAACACAAGGCAATCGCTGCCAAACTGATTGAAATAATACTCGCCGATCGCTGTTTATCTTTGGAATCCGTAGCGTAGAAGTTGATAAAGCCACGATAGATGAACCAAGGTGCGAGCAAAGGAACTAATAACAACCCATTCGCTCCACAAAAGGGAAGTGCAACCAAACTCACCCCACCGATTGCTACTGCTAAAGGCGTTGTCAGAGTGGGTTGAATGACAAAGACAAAGACTATAATGTAGGTGAGGGCAGTAGGCAAGACTTGGGTAAACTGCCAACTCCAAAACAGATTAGGCCAATTGCTGATATTCAATAAAGCAATGGGAAAAAAGGCATCCGCATAGCTGGTTTTTCCCCCTCGCAAAGAGCGAGCGACTTGAATGGCAGCCGCAGCAACAAAAGCGAATGTCACGACATTAAGTACCATCCCTGAACGAAAATCACCCTTAGTAAACTTGAGCAAAGTTAACAAAATTAGGCGTGGTAAAGGGATACGATGTTCATTATTCTGCTGCCATAACCAACTAACTAGGTGGGGTTCATGTCCTGTCAAGGGCTTAACCAACAACCAATCTTCGGCCAGGGGAATATTTCTCCCATAGTTCGCTAAACAGATGAAAGCAGCGATTAGCATTGCTAACCAAATACCCCAGACAAATAGCTTGGAGTTGCGATCGCTGGAAACAATAGACATAGAAGTATAGTCCTAATGTACTGTTAATCACGAGATTTTGAACTGGCGAGTGATGATTTTGTTAGCGCCTTTTCTTGAACAGATTTTTTAACCACAATTGCCACAAAACTTGCCCATATCCCCCACCTACTCGGATCAGTCGAAACGATGAAATTCCCATATCTGGGGTACGATTAATCCAAGAAATGGGAACTTCAATGAGTGAATAACCTTTCAAAAGAGGTTGCAGTCCTGTCTCTGCATTGATGGCAAATCCTGGCTGAGTAAGTTCTAGGTTCTCAACTACCTCTCGCCGCATGAGTTTGAGATTATTGGTTAAATCCCGAAAATTTCGCAGGAATAATATCTGTGCCAAGAGATGAAATCCTCGATTGACAATTATTTTAGATAAAGGGTAATTAAGCAATACGCTATGGCGGGAAAATCGACTGCCCACTACTACATCATAGCCCTGATTTGCCTTGTCAAACAAATCGCGAATTTCTGGAAGAAGATGCTGAAAATCACAATCCATTGATAAAATATACTGCCCTGTCGCTACTCGATAGCCATCTGCAAGCGCTCTTCCTACGCCATTGGGTGGAACCCGGAAGACAGGTTTAATCAAGGGATCTGCGTCTGCTAAACGTTGAATTACTTCACGGGTTCTATCTTGACTATTGTCATCGACGGGAATAATTTCGTGGAGATAATCGCCAAAAAAAACCTTGAGTCGAGTAATTAGGGGTTCGATGTTCATCTCCTCATTATGGCAGGGAATGACGACAGAGACTGCTCCCCGTAACTGCTCGTGTTCACACAGAGAGATTTGGGGACTGTTAATAACTCTAGGTGGCTTTTGAGCATGAATGAGAATTGATCCCGCCAGGGTCTTTAACCCAGGAGTATTTTCGAGAATAATCGAAAGATTTCGTAATAGCCAAATCAAGTCTTTGGTGAGGGGAGCATAAACAAAATCGTTGAAAATAGCAAAGATTCTAATAAAGCCAATTTCGGAAATTAGTTCATATAATTCTGGACGATTGAGGAGTTTTCTGGGGTCTTTATTTCCAAAATTTTGAGAAATAAATCGACGTAATCTCAGAACGATATTCCAGGGATTACTGTCATAAAAAATGACTTGACCGCCCGGATTTAGAAGTTCATAAACTTTTTGGAGAAACCAGCCGCTATTTCGCTTATCCAATAAATCCATTGCCACAATCAAATCAAAATGTCGTCCTTCAAGGGTTCCTGGGATAGACATTGCATTGATAAACTCAACTGAAGAAACCAAAGTATCTGGTTTAGGGAGTTCGGTAAAGGTAACTGCTGTGATCGGATTTTCTCCGCGAGATACGGTGAGAAGTTGTTCTGTAAAAAGACCTTCGCCACAGCCAATTTCTAAGATGGTTTGACCCGGAATTAGGTGAACTAGATGACGGAAAGTTTGCGCTCTCCAGAGGAGTCTATCTTGATAAATGGCATCGCGCTTTTTCCAATACTGATCTCGATACTGCTCTCGAATCCCTAAAATTTGACTCTGGAGTAGATCTGGATCGTCTTGGGTAGGTGGTATGTTTGCAGAATTGATTTTAATCATTTGCTATCTCCCGATTGAGCAGAATTTTTATTTTTTGTGAAGACCCATTTTTCACTGATAACATAGTTGATAACAGATCCGAGAATAATCCCCGTTAAGGTATTAATTTGATAATTCACTTTTAACCCCTCTAAAATAGGGAAAACCAAGAAGCTTCGAGTAGCGACAACTAATCCACAAGAGATGTGGTAGCGAGGGATCTGCTGCCCTAAAATCTCTTGCCAACTTGAGTGATGACTTACCAAAACCCACGTTCGATAAACAAAAAAACTAAATAATAAAGAAATTTCAATCGAAATAATATTGGCAACATTGCGGAGAATTTGTGTGTTAAATTTCCAAGTTGCGATAATAAGATAAATTAACACAACATTGAAAATTGCTGTAATAATCCCACAAATTAAATATCTAAAAATTCGTTGTTTAGATTTCACTCTAGCTCGAGTCCTAATTTTTTTATAACTTGCTAGTTTTGTTCGGTCAAGTGACTTTTAAAGTTTTACATCCTTTTTATAAAAAAGTTCCAACGCTCGCTCGCTCAAAGTTGAGCCTCTCGTTCAACGGCTACTCATCCCGTAACATTTCTGTAGATCGGGGATTGCGTATGTATCTATTTGATCCCGTGCCTTATTTAGTTGTTTACTGGATATTATATAATGAGCATTGATAAAAAGTAAATGAAGTTTGATAATAGCCCACCAGAACCAACGATCGCCCTCCTGCACTGGGGCGATTTAATCGAAGATTTTTTAGATACCATCGGGGTTTCCTTTGAAGCTTTTTGCAACGAAATGACGGGGGGTTGGATGTTTGGCTACATTGAGGCGCTGCGACGGGCAGGGGTGCGGACAGTGTTATTCTGCATCTCTGGTAGCGTGGCTGAACCCGTGCGCTACACCCACAAAGACACAGGAGCAACAATCTGCACCCTGCCGGCACCTCAACTTTACCAAGCTGTCCGCCGCCAGATGGTTAACCCTCAAGGGTGGACGGTTCAGGATATGTTTGGAGAGGTTCGAGGCCTGGGCCGTCTGATGTTGGCAGGAGTGAAAAGCGTTACTCCTTACCTGGCTACACCGCTGGGGTTGCTGGCTGCAGAACTGCGACGAGAAAACTGCCAAGCGATTCTCTGCCAAGAATACGAGTACCCGCGCTTCGACGCTTGCACTTGGTTGGGGTGGCGGATGGGGCTGCCTGTTTTTGCCACGTTTCAGGGGGGCGATTTTCAGGTTAGTCCTTGGGAAGGTTTGTCGCGCCCGATCGCCCTCAAAGCGAGCGCGGGTTTAATTATTGCTTCGCAAACCGAGGTACAGCGCGTGCAAAGTCGCTATGGCGTGCCTCCTGCCAAGATTGCCCGCATTTTTAACCCGCTGGATTTGGAACTGTGGCGGCCAATGGATCGCGCTGAAGCTCGGCAACTGCTGGGTTTTCCCGGTGACGCTGAAATTGTCGCCTGTCACGGGCGGATTGACATCCGCCGCAAGGGGTTAGATATTTTGCTGGAAGCTTGGGAAGGGATCTGTCGCGATCGCCCAGGCCGAGATTTGCGGCTGTTGCTGGTGGGGACTGGTAGCGACGCGGAGGAATTGAGCCAGCGAATCGCTCAGATGCAGCTTTCGGGCATTGTTTGGGTGAATGAATATGTGCGCGATCGCGCTTTGATGCGACAGTACCTATCGGCTGCTGACGTTTATACTTTGCCTTCTCGGCATGAGGGGTTTCCGGTTGCACCGCTGGAGGCGATGGCTTGCGGGTTGCCCGTTGTGGCTGCTGACGCGCCTGGAGTGCCTGATATTTTCGAGGGGGGCGAAGCTGACGGCGGGATCGTTGTGCCCCGTGAGGATGCAACCGCTTTGGCAGGGGGGATCGGTCGGGTTTTAGACGATCGGGCGTGGGGGCGGGAGTTGGGCAAGCGCGCTCGCATTCGGGTGGAAACTCATTTTTCTCTGGAGGCGATCGGTGTGCAACTGCGGCAGTTTTTGTGCGATCGCTCTTTAGCGCACATTCGGCATATCTGACTCGCAGCACTGGGAATGCTTGAAAAATTCCCGCCCGAAAAATTTATCTCCGCCTAATTTTTCGGGTTTTATTGTCACTTTTTGTGCCAATTATCGGAGACTTAATAAATTTTACTTAACGGATTTTTTTAATATATTCATTCTTTCAACTAAGCAATTTATTCTGGGATGGTGACAAAGATGTCTAGGAACTAGAACGACTCAGGGTTTCTCCCTGTATACGCTGTTGATAAAAGCTAATTTTATTACGAGCTAACTTGATTAATTATTGCACAGGTTCAGAAGATTGTTCCAGATAATTTACCCGCTGCCATCCATCTCAACCAAGGCCAAATCTACTCCCTATTCGGTGTTTTTGGCTCGGTTATTTACTGCGAGATACATATCTTTGCACCTGCATTTTATGAATATTAGTTCCTTCAAATCCAGCATTTTGAGAACTGAAAAATGCCGCGCGATCGCCTATAGCATTATAGTAGCTGTAAAGGTAATCGATCAGTTGCTGGCTGCCAGTAGAATAGATATTATCCGGCAGCGCGTTTACCGTTAGACCTCCGATTAAGCAGTGTGGTGTTTCCACAAATCGATTTTCCCGATTTTGCAGCCAATCTGCCGCCACTGAACCGTATTGAATTATAACTGCTATATTTTAATTTTTCAAGCGATACAACACCGACTCAGTATTAAAATCTTTTCCGAAAACTTGTTGCAGCGGGCCCTGGGCACTTGTCAGCCAAGATAGAGCTTTTCTGGTAGCTGCGTCTGTCCCAGTATGGGGCCCGAATCCCACAGTCCTAATTTTATTTCGCCGGAGGTTGTCAATCCATGCCGAAAGTCGATCGGCTCTAAACGGCACAGATAAAACTTGTCTGTCCAAATTTCTCCCATAAAACAGGTAGCTGCGGGAACTTAAAAAGAAGCCTATTCTTTCATCAGGTACTGTATTTTTATCAATATATTCGTAAATACCGCGATACAGTTCGGTGCGTGCAAAATCTCGCTTTTCCCTCCAATGACCAATTACTATCAATCCTATACAGACACAAATTATCACTATGTAAATCGATTTTTTTCGAGTGGGAAATAGATGACTCAGCCATCTATAGCCAGGATTGATTTTCCACAATATCGCAGCCAGCGTCACTGACACAATATAAAATATCGGATCTCTTAATATATCTTGCCAACTGGGGCCTAATATTTTCCCGATAGTATTAATAGCTTGTATTGGGTTAGACTTAAAATTGTCAATCAACAAACTTCCCCAAACAATACTATCTCCGGTGAAAGAAGCATTTTTAATATAATCAAAAATTGTGTTGCTAGTAATTCCGAACAAACCACTAACCAAAACCACTGCCAGAACAACTTGATTTGGAGTTTTTATCCGAGTTGCTGTAGCTGCAGCGGCTATGCCCAGCAAGCTTAAAAAGGGAAAACCGTATCTGAGATTAAAACCCAGTAAAGGGCTGATTTTACCGATCGAATCTCCCGCAGTACCTGACGTGTAAGGTGTAATTAAATACAGAATTCCGGTGCTGGCGAGAACTACAATTAAAATGATATTATTTTGATTGATTGTTCTGGTTTTACCTCTGATAAAAGCCAGAGGTGCTGCCAATACCTGAAGTGCGATCGCCAGAAAGGGCAGTTGCAATCTCATGATAATTTGTAAACCTAGAGTTTGCCAGTGGGAAATATTGGTGGGATTAAATTGAGCTGCTAAAGTGCTTTGCCAAGCATTGAAAGACGGCGAAGCGAGCGGCACAAGTAGGATAGGTGTGGGCTGCTGTACGGGAGGTATTGGCGTAGTTACTGGAGACTGTAAGGGAACAGGCTGTAAGGGAACTTTAATATTGCTGGTATCGGCGACAGGATAATTGATGTGCAGCAAGTTTCTCGCATACCAAAAACCTCCTAAAAACAAGCAACAAGCTAGGCCGCACAGCAAGACTGGTTTGATAAAGTGGCGAATTCTAAAATTAGCTGGTGTGGAATTTTTATTAACCGCGAATCTTTTAATTTCTAAGATGGCTAATCCTACTAAAAGTGAGGCTGCATAGACTATCCCCGTGATTTTTATTCCGGCTAGCATTCCTGCGGCTGCCAAAAATAGGGATAGTTCGGATTGCGATCGGCTGCTATGATAGGATAAACCTAGATACAAACCCGCTGTAAATATTGCAGCTAGCGGTAAATCGGGGTGAATAGTGTTAACTTGGTTGAGAACCATCGGTACTGTCAATACTAAAGATGCTGCTGCCATACCGTGAATTCGGGTGGCTCCAAATTTTACGCTCAATAGATAAACGGCAATTCCCTCAAGTACCCACGCAATTAGCAGGGGAAAAGCTGTGAGAAAATCTTCTCGGAAGGGGAGCAAACACAAAGCCGACAAAACGTGCCAATTGTAGGGATATACTCGTGCTTGCTCCTGATCGAAAATCCAATTTCCGGCGGGATCTAATAATGTAAATGAATGGGTTTGATACCATCGGGCGATCGCAGGCAGGTGAAACCACAATGAGTCATAATTGGTGGTGGGTTTGCTTGCTAGAGTGTCCCACAGCACAAATCCTGCAACAGCGGTGGCAACAATAATTAGGCGTTCGGATTTGCCCAGAGGTTGCTTGAGTTTGGGAATCTGCCACTGCGAGAAGGTAAAAGCTCTGTGGTTTTTGGTATAAATCAGGATTACGCCCATCGCACCAATCATAATTTCTGCTATCATGACCGCAGAAATATTTAGTCGCTCGGCACTTCCTAAAATCAAGCCGATACAAACTTGTGCAATGCTCCATCCTGTCAGGAGTACGAGGAGAAAATGGGGAAATGAATAGTTACCGTTTTCCTTCTGATTCTCAAAGGCCAGAGACAAGCTTAAGGGAATCGGGCAGACTACAATAATCAGAAATAAAATTAATTCCCACAAATGCTGCGCTATTAGCATAAGCTGCAAGTTACCCATTTTTATTGGTTTTTCTTGGTTCCGAGGTTTTTTCTGGTAAAGAGAAATCCATCGGATCTGATATCAACACATCTTGCGCCATGCTCAGCCACAGGGTAGGAGTGCCGATTTTACAAAACATCAATTTTCTTGCGGGGTGGGCGAATAGCCCGCCCCTAAAAAATTAATGTATCCAAGCCTCCATTTTTACCTGTTAGCTTGCTTCTGAGTTTTGGGTTTGACTGCTTCGGGCTCTTTGGGCTTAGAAGTGTCAGCTTTTAACAGTTCCGGGAATGGCGGCTGGAGGTTGTGAACTTCGATGTCCATTCCCAGTGGCAGAGGTGGAAGCTGAGGCAGATCGTTTTCCAAATCCTTGAGTCCGCTAGCGGTTTGTATTTCCACCATTTTCGGCATTTGGGGTACTTTGGCGGTTTCCAAACTGCCGATCATTTTTGCCAGAGCGAATTCTAGCTGAGAGCCCGGGTCGATCGCCACCCAACCCTGGTCAGTCATTTGCCGAACCTCGAAGTGGAGGTGAGGCCCTGTAGACATTCCCGTACTGCCGACGCGGCCGATAGTCTCTCCCTGTTTCACCCACTCTCCCGGTTTCACAAACAGTTCCGAAAGGTGAGCGTAGAGAGTTTCCTGAGACTTTTTGTTGTGGTTGAGAACCACAGTCAAACCGTAGCCACCCAACCAATCTGCGATCGCCACTTGACCGGCATAGGCGGCCAGTACGGGCGTTCCCATCGGGGCCCCCAAGTCAGTTCCGGTGTGAAACCTGCCGTAGCCCATAACCGGATGAGTCCGCCACCCAAACGGCGAAGTAATGGCCGAAGCAATAGATAGCGGAAACAGCAAGCTGGTGTTGCCATTTCCGGGCATACCTGCGGGACGCGGCGTGAGATTGTAGTAAGCAAAACCGGTATTGCTGCCGCTGCTGACACTAACCGCACCGACTTGAACCGGGCCGAGTCCCATGCTGGGCGCTGGAGCGCCGCCGCCGTAAGATGCAGATCCGGCATAATACCCCGCGTCTGCCGAGTATCCAGCGTCTGCGGAGTAGCCGATGTTAGCCGAGTAGCCGGTGTCTGCCGAGTAGCGTGGGGGTGCGTAAGCAGATTCCGGCGGGTTGGAACTGCCCCAAACCTGGCTGCCTATTTGTTGAACGGCTTGACCGAGTTTACTGACAGGATTCCCGCTACTATTTCCGGCAACAGTTCCCCGAACATCGCTCGGAAGGCTTTCTGGCAGATTTCGAGGAGGAGGGGCTGCAATATAACCGTCGTCTGCGATCGGAGTTTCCGGGCTGTAGTTGGGTTCTCCTGCATCTGCAGTCACTGGCTCGGAAACAGCAGGAGGCGCGCACAAACCGCCACCTCCTTCGCAGCCGGTCGATCGTTCTGCAAACTCTATGGTTGTTGGCGCTTGGTACTCGCTGGTAGCGCCAACGCTGTAGTCTGTTTGGTCGATTTCAGCGTGGGCTGGGTTAACTGGCGCTTCAAAAGGCGGCTCCTGGGCCGTCGCTTCTGGCAGGGGAATCAGCGCGGGATCGGGCAGATAATATTGGCTGGGAGGTGGTTCGGTGGCGTACTCCGGCTCGGACGGCGGTTGGGCATCGAAAGGCTCGGACGGCGGAACTTCTGCCTGCGGTTCAGGGTAGGGTTCAGGCGACCCTTCGCTGAATTCGGGTTCCGGGGGCGGGAGAGGAGCTTCAAATAATGGCTGGAGGTCTGCTGCGCCGGGGACGGCTTGTTCTGCTGGCGGAATTTCGGCTTGGGCCCAAACTAAGCCTTTGCTGAGCAGTCCCAGACTGGCAAGACAACCCAGTCCCACCAGCAGTGAGCGATCGGACAAAAGGCGCGATCGACTCCGGGCGCCTGTAGGGTTCTTTTTTTGCTGTTTGGTGTTCAAATGGGCTGTTATTTGCTTGTCTGGAACTGGTTTCACGATTTTTTTTCCCAACTCAACAGGGGGCACAAGGATCTCGAAGTCAGGATCGAATGTATGGCAATCCTTGTCTTTATATACAGGCTTAACTGATTTTACCGGGCTTGAGGCAATTTTTTTGCACATCGAATAAGTCGAATGCCACGGGGTAGAGTCGCGATGGATACCCTGGTTTTTTCGACCCTGATTGCACCCGTAACTCGTCTGTGACGGTCACACCGATGATAGCGCTTTGGCGTTCGTTTATGTTAATTAGTTACTAAAATTTTGCTCTCGGGTGGTGCAAAATTTTGGTGGCGTCCGCCGGAGTTAAGCGCCCAGGAATGGGTATTTTTTGATTAAAGCCGATCGTGCGTTTAAACTCAGATGTTGCACCATTGTCAATAAGCTTTTTATGAACAGGCTTTTCGGCCTGTTCCACAAAGAGTGAATTTTCTTGTGGAACAGGCCGAAAAGCCTGTTAAGCGAGAATGGTGCAAGATGTGGGTTTAAACTGCATCGGCTTAATCGGCAAAATTTTTGATTGTTTACAATACAAGGCAAATGATTCGCTTGGGGAAGGATGGGTTTCATGACTGTAGCTGGCGATCGCTTGACAAATTTTCCTGACTCTGAATGCGCCGGACAACCTGACGGTATCAGTTGGGACTGGCAGAGCTGGCAAGGCTTGCCCTATCTGACTTGCAGCTTGCTTTCTCGCTGGTCTCACGGCTTTTTTACTCGCGATTTCTCGCCCCAGGGGCCGATCGAGCTGACGGAAGTTCTCGAACCGGGAGCTAAGGTTTACCGACTCCAACAGGTACACGGCAATGCGGTACTCAAAACCACTGAGTTGTCCCCGGTTGTGGCTCCGGACTCGGAAACCGCTGCCTCAAGCTATGCTGAGGCTGATGGCTTGGTGGCAGCTCGAGAATTGGAGGCGCTGTGGGTTTGCTCGGCTGACTGTGTGCCGGTGCTGATTGCTGACGATCGCACGGGACTGGTTGCGGCAGTTCACGCGGGTTGGCGCGGGACTGCTGCTAAGATATTACCAGAGGCGATCGCTCAACTTGTGGCACAAGGCAGTCAACTAGAAAATCTGAAGATTGCTATGGGGCCGGCGATCGCTGGAGAGGTTTACCAGGTATCTGTGGAAGTAGCAGCGGAACTGGGAGCCACCATTGCTCCTAAGAGTGCCGTTAGTGCAACAGCCGACGGCATCTGCGAGTTTTTGCATCAACTGCCGGAAACGCCTGTCTTAGCCGATCCAGAACCGGGAAAAGTACGCTTGGATGTTCGCCTCTGCAATGCTCTGCAATTGCAGCAGTTGGGAATCGATATTTCTCAAGTGGCGATCGCTCCTTTCTGTACTTATTCTGACTCGGCTCGCTTTTTTTCCTACCGCCGCGATCGACTTAAAAAAGTCCAGTGGTCGGGAATTGTGAGCGCCAGCAGGACAAGTCCCTTCTGAGGGCATTTGGCAGAAGGTAAAATTTTAGACGGCAAAGATAAAAATAAAAATCTTTGGATTCATTATTTTTTTTTTACGAATGCCAAATGCCTTCTAGTTTCTACCTTCGTAAGGTTTGCTGGTTCCTGTTTTCAAGCACTAAAAACTAGCAGCAAAACTCTTGGGAAAGCGGCAGAGCTCCCGCCCCGCTTTCCTCTCTTGTTAAGATTGCTATATAACGAGAGTCTTCAGCGGGTTATTACAATGAGTGAGCCAACTCCCTATCAACTTCTTGAAGTCGATGAAGATGCTTCCTTTGATGAAGTGCAAGAGGCCCGCACGCGCCTAGGCGAGCAGTACAGCGGTGACAAGAAACGTTTGGAATTGATCGAAGCCGCTTACGATGCGATCCTCATGGATCGCCTGCGGCAGCGACAGGAAGGGAAAATTAAAGTACCCGAACGCATCCGCTTTCCCGAACGGCTGACTCCCCCACCCCCAAGCTTTACTCCCTCTCCTCCGAGTGGCAGCCCAGCTTGGTTGCAGCGGTTAATCGATACTCCTAGTCGATCGGACATTTTGTGGCCGGCTGGGGTGTATGTGGGCTTAGGCGGACTGAGTATTTATCCGGCGGCTAATGATGGTTTACTACAGTTGACTCTGGCTCTTGGGGTCGGCTGTTGTCTTTATTTTGTTAATCGCAAGGAACAAAAATTTGGTCGCGCCGTGCTGCTGACTGTGGCTGGCTTGGTTATAGGCTTGTTGCTGGGAGGATTTTTTGGTTCTTTGGTCAGTCCGGCATTTATAACAACAGAGAAATTTATCGCTTTGTTTACGTTTTTAATTCTGTGGCTGGTCAGCGGTTTTCTGCGATAGTCAGCAGTCATTAGTCAGCAGTTATTAGTCAGCATTCATTAGTCAGCATTCATTAGTCAGCAGCCAACAACTAATAACTGTGAAATCAAGACCTCTGATAAATAACATCAGCTAACAATTAATAACTAATGACTAATGACTGGGGAATTGTTGACTGTTGACTGTTGATTGATGACTGGGGAATTGAGGACTAATGACTGTTGACTAATGACTGGGGAATTGAGGACTAATGACTAATGACTAATGACTAATGACTAATGACTACTGACTATCTAAAATAATCTCAACTGCTTCACTCAAATTGTTAGCAATTAAATCCGGTTGGTGCATTTCTAGTTGGGTGCGATCGCGAATTCCGCACAAAACACCAATTACCTTGACACCGTGCGTTTTTGCTGATATGATGTCCGCCTCCGTATCGCCAACCATCCAAGTGTCAGAAGCCGGCGGCAGTTCGGCCAGAGCTCTTGCCATCAACAGGGGCTTATCTTTGACATCCCCGGTTTTAACGTAATCGTTGGGGAGGCAATAGCGGCGGTTTTCTGGGAAAAATTGCCCTAAATTGCAGCGGTTGAAGGCTTCATCTAGTTCCCTAACGCGGCGCATGGTCATCACCACTAAGTCTACTCCAGCGCCCTGCACCTTTTCGAGAGTTTCCAGAGCGGTGGGAACGGGTCGATCGTAAATCATGTAGGGTAGGGTGTGGACGGTTTGACGACGTTTCTGGGCAAAATCGCGGGCTTGGGCTGCGTCTAATCCTGAGAGGATGGCGATTTCGGTTTCGGGAACCCGCGCGCGCTTCATGTCCCAAAACTCTGCCTTGGGGAGTTCGCGCACTGGTTGCCCCTCACGCTGAGTCTCGGCCAGACAATACTGGTAAACTCGGTAGTAGCGATCGGACACGTCCATGATCGGGCCGTCAAAGTCGGTAATAAGTCTCAGCATTTAGCAGAGTATTTTTAAGCTTTTATACAAATCCTTCGATACTATATCATTTAAAGGTAACACTTTCTTTACAAAAATTGACACAAATACCCTGGGGAGGTAAGGTCTATAGGAATGGTGCTAATTAAAGCAAACATTTGAATTAAACTGTGCTGTTCCTCAACTTGAGCGGTTGTCAGCCATATCGGGGAATTCAAAATTAAAATGTGCCGCACAAATAGTGTAAACAGCTACATATTGTTCATAAATCTCTACCTCAATCGAGGCTGATTTTGACTGCGCTTTCTCAAAAAAAGTGGGTTTAATTAATATTTAGCCCCATTTTTAAAACAAGCAAAAAAATGCTTGGATAATCCAAAGTGTACTGTTTGCATAAATTAGCTAGCGGTAACAGGTGATGACATCAGCCAGTATAAAAATTCCCATGATAAATAGCAGCCAAACAACAACTAATATCGTTTCCGGTTGCATCGGCATCCTAAAATCGAGTCAACAGTTAACACTCAACCATTCTGTTTTTCCACCCCTCCTTCTACAGTCAACAGTCAACAGTCAACAATCATTCCGGTGCAACCGGAATTGATGTAACTTTACCGGCTAACCTTTGAGAGAGATGCTCTACAATAACGAGATGCTTCCAACATTAACTGTAGAGAGCAGCCCCAGAAGTATTAATATTCTTCTTTATAAGCTGTTATCCTTACGCAGGATTGAATACCTCACAGTCGATCGGGAACTTAAGATTAAAGAAATATCTTTGAAAGTGCAAGATTTTGCCTACATTCATGAGGAAGTAGGCGAAGGAAAAGACGTGCGCGATAGTTTTCCTGAACTGATTGGAATTGAAGGAATCCTTGAAGATATTATTGAAGAACGACAGCAAGACTTTCAGTTAAAGTCAATTAGCAGAGTTCTCAAAGACGGCTCTTATTTGTATCTAAATTTGTACATTTTTGGTTGTAAGGGACAAGCCACTGCTGACAGATTGATTATTTTATGCGAAGATGTGACAGATAGCATTGGATCTCCGCAAACCATCGTTCATGCTGCCAAGAAAACAAGTATTAAAGGCGATAACTTAGCTGCGGCTGGCGATTATATTGACAAAATTATTAATTCCCTAGGGGATGTTTTGTTCGTAACAGGAACATCGGGCCAAATCAAAAAAGTGAATCAAGCTGCACAGCAATTATTTGGATATACCGAATCGGAATTAATCGGCCAATCCATATCCATGATTACGGCTGAGGAGGAATTGTTACGCAAAGTCAGCCAGCTACCTCCTGCACTTAAAAGCGAATATTGGCCTCAAGTAAAAGTAGCTTGCCAAACGAAAATAGGTTTAAAGCTGATTGTTGCGTTTTCATGCTCTAGTTTCGAGACAAGCACAGGAAGCCCGGATGCAGATAGCGAGGTTATACAAGATTTTGTTTATATCGGCAAAGACATTACCAAGCAACAACGCATAAAAAAGTGTCAAGAAGCACAGTATGCTGTTACTCATATCCTATCAGAATCAAGTTCTCTAGATAATGCAACTCCGAGAATTTTGCAAGCTATTTGCCAAAGTTTTGGGTGGGATCTTGGCGAACTTTGGACGCCTGCAGAGGCGGAGGAAGAAACTAGATTGGGTGCGGAAATAAAATCTGAAAAAGAGTCACTTTGGTACCTGCCACTTTGCTGTCCGATCGAGGAAACTGCTGGTTTGCGACGGGTGGCAGTTTGGCAGGCAGCGGAGGAAGTTAGGGAGTTTGCCGAAAACAACGAGCAGATTACTTTGGCGGCGGGTGAGGGTTTGCCCGGAGCGGTTTCCAAGAGCGGTTCTACGCAGTGGATTACCGATCTTGTGGGCGATCGCAATTTCGTGCGATCGCACTTGGCAGAGGAAGCGGGACTGCGATCGGGATTCGGTTTCCCCATTCACGCTAGGGGCCAAGTTGTAGGAGTAATGACTTTTTTTTGCCGGGAAGAACTGCCACCCGATCAAGATTTACTTCAGATAATAGCGGTGGTAAGTTCTCAATTAGGAGAATTTGTCAAGCGCAAATATGCGGAGCAAGAATTGTACGAAGCTGAAGCTTCAATCCGATTTTTGTACGAACAAGAAAAACGGCAAAGTGAAGAATTAGCTCGGCAAAATTTAGCTTTAGAACAAGCCAAATTAGAATTACAAGCAGCTAACATGGAATTGCAGCGGCTCGCTTCGGTGGATGGATTGACTCAAATTCCCAACCGCCGCTGTTTTGACAAAAAATTGGAGTTAGAATGGCAGTTGATGGAGCGAGAAAAAGAGTCGCTGTCTTTAATTTTGTGCGATATCGATTTTTTCAAACTTTACAACGATCATTACGGCCATCAAGGAGGCGACGAATGTTTAAAAAAAGTTGCCGAGATTTTAGCTAACAACGCTCAGCGGGCAGGAGATTTAGCCGCCCGCTACGGCGGCGAAGAATTTGCGGTAATTTTGCCGCGAACTGATGTGCAGGGAGCAATACGGGTAGCTGAAGCAATTCGCAGCGATTTGAAAGCGGCGACAATTTTTCATGCTGCTTCCAAGGTAAGTAAGTTTATAACTCTCAGTATGGGGATCGCTACTACTGTACCGGCTGCTGGTGTATCGATTGAGGGGTTAATTGGACAAGCCGATCGAGCGCTGTATCGAGCTAAACTAGAAGGGCGCGATCGTATAGTTGCCCTCGACTTGAAAAGAGAATTTCAGGGCCCCAAAGGAGTATTTTCTGATGATTGTGAGAGAAGCTAAAATCGGTGACGCACCTGCAATCGCACGAGTTAATCTAGATACTTGGCGGACAGCTTACCGGGAAATTGTACCAGCAGATTACCTCGCACAGTTATCCTATGAAAAGCGAGAAAGCAATTGGCAAGAAATCCTCCTAAACGCAGAAAAAAGTAAAAATTTTGTGTGCGTTGCGGAGAATGAATCGGGAGAAATTGTGGGTTTTGCTGCGGGTGGTTGCGAGCGCACCGGCAAATATATATATAAAGGAGAATTATTTGCCATCTATATTTTGGAGGAATATCAGCGTCAAGGAATCGGACGGCAACTCGTGAGAACAGTTGCCACAAAATTGGCAGAATTAAGTTTGAACTCGATGCTAGTTTGGGTACTAGGAGACAATTCAGCCTATAGGTTTTATGAATTATTAGGAGGTGAAAAAGTAGATGAACAGCAGACAACTAGAGCAGGAGTTGCACTCAAAGAAATTGCCTACGGGTGGAAAGATATCGCCGTGCTGATTAACACGCGGATATGACCAAAAAAGTGGAAGCTTTATCAATCATCTATCAAACTTCCCCTCTTCATTTGTTCGCGTTCAATGGCCTCAAACAAAGCTCGAAAATTCCCCGCCCCAAAACCTCCAGCTTGCACCGGTGTGCCGTTAACTAAACTAACTCGGCGCTCAATAATCTCGAAAAAGAAAGTCGGTTCTGCAAAAATTGGCTGGGTAAAGATTTGCAGCAGCATCGCTGCGGGAGTATCTTCTTGCCAATCTGCCAAAACTTGACAAGCTGCAATTGATTGCCAATCTGCGGGTAAATAGTTTTGTCGCTGCTGCAATTCGGAGTAGTATGTGGGAGGAACAGGCAGAAAAGGCAAACCGCGCGATCGCAAATCGGCAACAACCCCCACAATATTATTAGTTTGCAAAGCCATGTGCTGAATTCCCGGCCCCCGATTTGCACTCAAAAACTCTTGAATTTGAGAATTAGCTGATGCCGGTTCATTAATCGGGAATTGCACCCCACCTTCAGCGTGCACCATAACTTGGCTCCGCAAAGCCGACTTCTCCGTCTGAATGTCAAAATTTTGCTGCGGTTGAAAACCTAATATTTTTTGATACCAACTAACAGCACTTGATAAATCCCCTGATTCAACATTTAACACTACGTGGTCGATTAGGGTAAACATCGGCAGCTTAGGAGAAGCCGATAGCAGTGAATGGCCGCCAATGCGCTCAACGAGCGTGTGGATTAAATCTCCCCAACCAGCGATTTTTGCCCGCTTAAAATAGCCTCTTTCGTTTAGGTCTTCTTGAATCGGTTCCAGGATTTTAGCGCCTGCCGCAGCCGCTCTAGCTACCGCTAATTCGATATTTTTTACCCGAAAACCCACATCGGCAATCCCTGGAGGATGAAACTTCAACCAACTAGCAGCGGGACTAGCGGGTGTCAGGGGCGAAGATAAAACAAAACATACATTGCCGCTGCTGACAACTTCAGTTTGAGTGTGGCTGTTGGCATAACCGGCAGTTGATTGAAAGCCTAAGCGGCTGACAAACCAGTCGCGGGATATTTTAGCATTTTCAACGTAGAAGTGAATGCGATCGAACTCCATAATCAATAATTGAAAATGGAAACTGAAAAAGGGAAAATCTGCTGATTTTCAAGGCGAAATTGCAACGGAGGAATTGAGTAATGGATATTTTTCATACTTTTTATTGCGCGCCCACTTAATAATAACCTAAAAATTGAATATTCTAGCTCCCTCTGAAGGTAGAAATAAGTCGGCACTTAAAAGAAACCCGGTTCTGTGATAACTGAGGTTTGACCGCTAGGCCTTCGCCAATAGGACTAAGGCAAAAAAATGGTTTGACGCGCTACTTATAGGGGTAAGGTGCACCAGCCCGTGCACCTACATAATTAAGTGCTGTACAAGTTCTCAAACCTAAAAATATCATAATTTTTATTGCCTTCAGCTTCCGCTGCTTTCTGCATTCAAATCACTCCTCAATCGCTAAAAGAACAAATGACTTTCCGGCTGAATATTAATCTCCATCGGCACAGCTTGCGGGTCAGCCGAAAGAGCAAACATAATCGCATTTGCAGCAGTTTCAGTAGTCAGCATTTTTGACCTGTCTACCTTCAAACTCACATTATCCCAAAACGGAGAATCCACCCCGCCAAAATAGAATAGCGTAAACTTAATGCCGTAGCGTCGCAGCTCATCTGCCATGCACTTGCTGAAACCAACTACCCCAAACTTTGAAGCGCAATAAGCCGTTCCCATCGCCATCGAATGCTTGCCCAAAATCCCGATGACATTGCAAATGTGCCCGGATTTCCGCTCTTTCATCACATTCGCCGCTGCTTGAGACGTGTAAAAACTGCCTTTTAAGTTCAAGTCAAGCATGGCATCTAAATCAGCGGGTTCTAACTTGTTCCACTGCTTGAGAATTCCGGCACCGGCGGCGTTTATGAGGGCATCAATTTGTCCGAAATGTTCCACAGCTTTGTGCATCAGCGTCTCGACTTGCTGCAAATCGGTGATATCTGTGGGCACGCACAGTACCTCTGTTGTTGAAAGTTCGCTAGCTAAAGCGTCTAACTTACTGCTGTCTCTGGCGGCGAGCACTAGCCTCGCACCCGCCTCAGCGAGTTTGCGGGCCACTGCTGAACCGATGCCGCCAGTCGCACCCACCACAACCACAACTTTGTCCTGCATATCCCTTTACATTTCTTTACGTCCAGATTGTATGATAGCTCAAGTTGCTAGTAATGGGGATGTTGCACCATTCTCAATAAGCTTTGTATGAACAGGCTTTTCGGCCTGTTCCACAAGAAAATTCACTCTTTGTGGAACAGGCATCTTGCGTATGAACAGGCTTTTCGGCCTGTTCCACAAGAAAATTCACTCTTTGTGGAACAGGCCGGAAAGCCTGTTCCGGTGCAATATGTGAGTTGTAATTGGACGTTTACATAGGGGTTCTCAGGAAAGTAAGGTACTCTTCCTGTTTGGCCAATGCCCTGTTTGGTCAATGCCCAAGAACACCTCATGTTACTGAGAAAGGCTATATATTTTAATTTTTAATTAATTGAGGGAAACTTGCCAGCCTTTTTCGGCTTTTTTTAGCTGGAGAGAAGCGCAGGATTGCAAAAATTTAGTGAATTTCCTACCGAGATTAAAATCTTTAATTATTTGGGTAATTTGTTTGCCGTATTGTCGGTGAAATTCGCTGCCTACATTGGAGAGAAATACAGAATTTTCAGGAGAGTTGCCGGTTAACTCGCCAACGATTTTGACAAGAGCTCTTTCCAAGTCTTCCAGAGAATTAATATCTGTCAAGGTGGCAGGTGCTGCCTGGTGGTTATTCAGATTTTCTTGGTTAAGTATTGGCGGTGGAGGCGATAATCTCACTTCAAAAAGAGTGACATAAGTTTGAGAAGTTTCTGAGGGTTTGTGGAGGGCAAAATCGGTGGGATATTTGAGAAAGATATCCCTGGTTTTAGTGCCGAGCAAATGATGAGAAACAACTTGATTTAGGACTAAGCCGTAATTTTCCTTAAATAAAGCTGAAACAGTAGAAAGTTTGATCCACTGAGTTGATGTGCGTTTTTGCTCTTTTTTGATTAATTCTTTTAGCTGAATAACTAATTGTTCTAGGGGTGTAATTTCCGGTGTGGTTACGAGGGAATGGGTTTCTACTTGTCCGGTTTTGCTGTTTAAAACTATGATTTTATCTATTTGTTTGCGGACTTGAAATACTGTTAATCCGTGGGCTTGCAGTGTATTGCTGAGGTGAGTGAGGGCGCGATCGGACGAACAGACAAAAATCTCTTTGGCTGTGGGATAATGTACGAAAATCGATGCGCCGACTGTAGCCATTTTTAAGTCGGCGCTGTCTTTGCCGGGGGGGACGTGAATGAGTTGATAGCCGCGCTGGTGAAATTCAGCATCTTTTTTGCCCATGCTGCGCCAGTTGGCAAAGGCAACTTTGATTTGGATGGGATAGTGGCAAATTCCCTCTAGGAATTTTTCGGTTTCGATGTTGAGTTGCAAGTTTTCGACATCAAGCAGCAAGATAGCAATGCCGCTAGGAAGCGGGGCTGGTTGATTGGCTGTTGGAGTTGGAGGTTCTGACGAAACTGAGTTTTGTGATTTAGCTGGTGCTGTTTGAGATTGGGCTAGCTGCTGAATTTTGGCAGATAATTTGCTGAATTGAGGTGAATTAACGAATTCTGGAACCAGCAGAATTTGCAGGTATTTTTTCGCAGTCAGCAGCAGGGAATCTGTATCGCTGGCTACGCTGAAACTTTTTGTCAATTTTCCAATCAAAACTGACTGAAAATCAGGTTTGCCCCAGGGGGTTTTCCTGTATTTTTCAGCTATCCATTCGGGATGCTTTTCCTGAATGGTAATGAGGGTTTGAGCTATATAGCGACTGATGGCGCTGAATGCGAGAGATTCTTGAGTCGCCAGCAAGGGGGTTCGATCGGGCATGGCCCTCTACAATGCGGGATGCTGTTTCAATTTATCACACTTCTAGTTTCTCGCCGGGATTCGGACGATCGCCCGCCAAATTAAACCGGCGACAATTAATGCCAATCCTGTCAGCCAAATTTGCCTCTCCACCCAGAAAGCCAGAAACAGACAATTCCCCAAACCCACCCAAGCCAACCACTGCGGATAAAGCCTTTCGGCGGGGGAAAGTTGCAGCGCGGCGAGGTTGGTGATAGCGTAGTAAATCAAAACGCTAAAAGCGCTAAATGACCAAGTGGTTTTGACATCGCCGACGAGGATTAAAAGTGCGATCGTAACTTCGACAACCACCACAGCCACGTAGGGAGTTGTCCCTGAAGGATTCAGCCGCGCCAAGACTCTCGGCATATCCAAGCGCCGCCCCATCGCCAGCCAGATGCGCGACAGCCCTAAAATTAAGTTCAGCAAGACTCCCAACATAGCGGTAATTGCGCCGACGGCTAGCAGTTGAGAAACTCCTGGAACTGGGAAACTGCGGGCGATGACTTCCAAAGGTGCAGTCGTACCGCCTATTTGTAAAGACAATTTATCGGCTCCCCCCGCGCCCGCGACAACTACTGCTACCCCGACGTAAAGCAGCATTGTCAGCACCAAAGTGAAAATTATGGCTTTGGGAATGGTTTGCCTCGGTTCCCGCACTTCCTCGCTCATTGTGGTGATGCGGGCGTAACCGCTATAAGCGACAAACATTAGGGCGGTGGCCTGGAAGATGGAGCCGATCGAGCTATCATTCTGTACGGTGGCCATTTCCCACCTTACCTCTGGCAAACCGACAGCAACAAACACCGCTAAGGATAGAAGTGTAACTGAGACTATGGCAGTATTGGCAATATTCGATCGCCTAATTCCCGTCAATACAATTAAAGTGATGGCGGCGAGGGCGACTAAAGCTGTTAGGATCAGGTAAGTGCGATCGGCTACACCAACTGCATTTAAAAAATACCCCGCAAAACCTAAAGCAGCAGTAGCCGCAGAAGCCGTTTTCGCCAACAAAAACATCCAGCCTGCAGTGAAACCCAGCCAAGGATTGAGATATTTGTAGCCATATTCATAAGTACCACCGCTAACAGGATGATTTGCCGCTAATTGAGCGCTGTTAAGGCCATTGCAAACAGCAACAAAAGCTGCAATACCTACAGCCAAAATCACTCCCGGCCCAGCAACTTCCGCAGCAATGCCGATACTCACAAATACTCCGGTACCGAGGATTGAACCCAGGCCCATGAGAGTTGCGCCAAAAACACCTAACTCTCGCTTCAGAAGTGGTGAAGACATAAATATAGCAGGCAAGATGCCTGCACAAAAATATTTATCTGTTTGTTGTGGAACAGGCATCTTGCCTGTTCTGAAGATATAACTATAGCAGGCAACCTGCCAGCTCCACAAAAATATTTGTCTGTTTGTTGTGGAACAGGCATCTTGCCTGTCCTGAAGACATAACTATAGCAGGCAAGATGCCTGCTCCACAAAAATATTTGTCTTGCCTGTTGTGGAACAGGCATCTTGCCTGTTCTGAAAACATAACTATAGCAGGCAACCTGCCAGCTCCACACAAATATTTTTCTGTTGTGGAACAGGCAAGATGCCTGTTCTGAAAACATAACTATAGCAGGCAAGATGCCTGCTCCACACAAATATTTTTCTCTTGTGGAACAGGCATCTTGCCTGTTCTGAAAACATAACTATAGCAGGCAACCTGCCAGCTCCACAAAAATATTGGTCTGTTTGTTGTGGAACAGGCATCTTGCCTGTCCTGAAGACATAACTATAGCAGGCAAGATGCCTGCTCCACAAAAATATTTTTCTGTTGTGGAACAGGCATCTTGCCTGTTCTGAAAACATAACTATAGCAGGCAAGATGCCTGCTCCACACAAATATTTGTCTGTTGTGGAACAGGCATCTTGCCTGTTCTGAAAGAGGCTCAAGATGTAAGTATTAACCGAAACGGCCTTGAATGTAATCTCTCGTACTCGAATTGCCCGCAGAAGTAAAAATCTTACTTGTCGGGCCAAATTCAACCAGGCGGCCGATGCGACTTTCATCAGTATTAAAAAATGCCGTGTAATCAGAAACGCGAGCAGCCTGCTGCATATTGTGCGTCACAATCACAACAGTTAACTGCTGCCGCAAAGTCTGAAATAACTCCTCAATCTTCATCGTGGAAATCGGATCAAGAGCAGAACAAGGTTCATCCATCAGCAAAATTTTCGGCTTCACAGCCAAAGCGCGAGCAATACAAAGTCGCTGCTGCTGTCCCCCCGAGATCCCCTGAGCCGATTTCTTCAAATCGTCTTTGACTTCATTCCAAAGCGCCGCACTTTTGAGTGCAGATTCCACAATTTCATCTAATTCTGCTTTGCTTTTGCGACCAAAAATCCTCACGCCGTAAGCAATATTATCGTAGATGCTCAGCGGAAAAGGATTTGGTCTTTGAAAAACCATCCCAATTTGGCGTCGCAAACTATTAATGTTTACTTTTGGGCTGTAAATATCCTGTCCAAAAAACTCTACTCTTCCTTTAATTTGAACCTTTCCCTCCAATTCACCAATCCGGTTGAGAGCTTTGAGAAAGGTAGATTTCCCGCAACCTGAAGGCCCAATAATCGCCGTAATTTGCGGATGAGGGATATTCATCGATAAATTTTCTAAGACTTTGTGAGTTCCGTAATAAAAACTCAAGTCCTGAACCCGCAGGGCTGGCATTGCATTGGGGTCAATTTCCGGGGTGGCATCTTCTAGGAATTGATGTGTATAGTCTTCGGATTTCAAGTTAGCTTTAGGTTTCATTATTTGCCTGGTTATATTGTTAATATTTGACTGAGAGATGCACTTTAGTTATTGAATTATCGATTTTGCAAGCGTTTCCGAGTTACTGTACGGGATGCGACGCTAGCAATTAAAACCATGCCCAAAAGCACAGAGGCAGCAGTCCACGCCAATTCGTTCTGCTCCTTGTAAGGAGAGCTAGCGTAGCTATATATTAATACCGACATAGAAGGAGTCGGAGTCAGCAGTGTTTCGGGAATTTCTTTGAGTTTTGAGATAGTTTCTGCACCTATGGGAGACTGCATTATCTCGCCCAACTTATCAACTAAAGGAGGCCAAAATTGACTCGATAACGCCGTTACAATCAGCGGTGCGGTTTCGCCGGCGGCGCGGGAAGCAGCGAGTAAAATACCTGTGGTAATAGTTGGAAGTGCTGAGGGTATGATAATGCGAAACATAGTTTGAAAGCGTCCCCCTCCCAAACCAGCAGAAGCGAGGCGGTAAGAAGTAGGCACTAATTTTAATGCTTGTTCTGTTGTCAGAGCAACAACTGGAAGCATGATTATGCCGAGGGCAAAACCGCCTGCTAAGGATGAAAATGCTTTGGTGGTAACGACAATTAGGGCGTAGGAAAAGACGCCAACTACGATCGAGGGAACGCTGCTGAGAATGACGGTTATAAACCGGATACTATTGGTAATCGCTTTGTTTTCTCTCCCAAACTCCGACAAAAATATTCCCGTCATTACGCCTATAGGTACGCTGATTAATGTCGCAATTCCTACCATTAAAGCAGTGCCGAGAATCGCATTTGCAAAGCCGTTGGGCTGGTCTTCAACTCCGACGGGTGCTGGTAGAGACAATAGCACTTCCCAGCTCAAATGTGTCAGTCCTTCCCCCAGAATTTTGTATAAAATAGCAAACAAAGGGAGCAGGGCGAGAGCTGTCAGAGCGAAAGCGATAACTGTCATTCCCCGGCTGAAAAAAGTTCGGCTTAGCGACAGGGGGTTGTTGATTTCTGCATCCAGAATACTGTTGGAATTTTGTGCTTGAGTCATGCGATTTGAGATTTGAGATTGTAGATGGAACCAGCGGGGAAATCCGGCGGTGCGGCTTGCGATCAAATTGCTTTCGATGATGTTAAGTTTTAGCTTTCTTGGCCCCAATTAGCTGAACTAACAATACTGCGATCGCATTTACCAACAAAGTGATCACAAATAGAATTAGGGCTAAATACATCAAAGCGCCGGTGTGCAGCGGTTCGATAGCTTCGCGAAATTGACTTGCCAAAACAGCAGGAATTGAGTAGCTGGGAGCGAGCAGGGATGGGTTAATTTGAATCGAGTTGCCAATTACCATTGTGACGGCCATTGTTTCGCCTAAAGCGCGTCCCAATGCTAATATGGTGGCGCCGATAATCCCCGAACTAGCTGCTGGTAATAACAGCTTGAATATTGTTTCCCAGCGGGTAGCGCCGAGGGACATGGAAGCACTTCGCAAATCTACTGGAACCGACAGCAAGACATCGCGGCTAATGGCGGCTACTGTGGGCAAAATCATAATTGATAACAGTATTCCCGCCGGCAGCATTCCGGGGCCTAAAGGTTCGCTACTGAACAGGGGAAACCAACTGAAATTATCGAACAATGACTGCTGCAATGGCAACAAAAAGGGAATCAAAACAAAGATTCCCCACAGCCCAACTATCACGCTGGGAATGGCCGAGATTAATTCAACCATGAATCCCAAGGGCGATCGCACCCAAAGGGGTAAGAAGTTCTCGCTAGTAACTATAGCTACTGACAGCCCTAAAGGAAGTGCGATGATTATGCCGATCGCAGAACTAATTACAGTACCGTAAATAAACGGCAAAGCCCCAAATTGCAACTCGCCGATATCCCACTTGGGATTCCACAAGAATGAGAGTCCAAATTTGCTAATAGCAGGCCAAGCATCTTTAAAAATTACCGCACTCATCAAAAACAACGTACCCGCTGTAGCTAGGGCAAAACCCCACACAAATACTGTAAATCCTGACTCTATCCATAGACCTTCACCAGCAGTATCTGTCAAATCTACTTCTGTGTTTATTTCTGTCGGTTTCCGAGTCAATTTGTTCGGTTTTTTTGAAATATTGGTCATACCGAAATTATTGCGGAAAAAGTGAAATATTTGCTTTAACGACGAGTGATTCTAATTAGTTGCTAGAGTTGCAATGTGTACCATTGATGTCAACTTAAGGCTGAAACCTTCTATCTCTCTCGTTTGTATCGAAACCTCGCTCCCCCTAAATCCCCCTTAATAAGGGCAGGGCTGTTTCATTCTCAGAAAAACCAGGGTTTTGTAGGGGCGGTGCCAAGAGTGCCCGCCCAGCCGATAGACGAGCGGGTAGGGGTTTCAGATATCGGGGCAACCACGGGGGGATTGCCCCTACAAGAGAATGAAACAGCCCTGCCTTAATAAGGGGAGTAGGGGTTGACTTTGAAAGCCTCATAAATCCCCCTAAATCCCCTTAATAAGCGGAACTTTCAATGCTCTTGTTCCCCCCTTTTTAAGGGGGGTTAGGGGGGATCGAGGATTTAAATACGAGCGAGAGGAATGTAAAATTTAGATGGGTCTCCGCTTAACTCATAACCCCGTGCGATCGCCCCAATTAACCTCTAGCAACCACAGTCTGATTAACTGCTTGAACCACCTTTTGAGCTGTAGCTGAAGGAATTGTAGTAAACTCTAGCTGTTTGTTGATACCTTGACCTGTAGTCATCACCCAATTAACCATCTTTTTAATAGCCTCTGCTTTCGCAGCAGGGTACTGTTTGTAGATTAACAGCCAAGTCAAACCAACAATCGGATAACCGTCGTTAGGATTGCCTTCTACTAAGCGGAAATCTGCGGGGAATGTTTCCCCTGCTAAAGCTTTCTCTGCTTCAGCCAAGCTAGGCTCTACAAACCGGCCAGCTTTATTTTGAATAAATGCTGTTTGGAGATTGTTTTGCCGAGCAAAAGTATCTTGAACGTAGCCGATCGCACCGGCTGTATTCTTCACCAAAGCAGCTACGCCGGGGTTTCCTTGACCACTGACAGGGCTTCCTGGCCAACTCGGCTGAGCGGCAGCTTTGATGCTGCTACCAGTTGCCTGCAAGTGGTTAGCAAAAATAAAGGTTGTACCGCTGCTATCTGCGCGTACAGCTACTCGAATCGCAGTATTTGGCAAGCCTTTAGCTTGTCCAGAAATTCCGGCTATTTTAGGATCGTTCCAGCGAGTAATCTTCCCTTCAAAGATGCCTTTCAGAGCATCGTTACTTAGCCTCAGATTGGTCACTCCGGGCAAGTTATAAACAACTGCAACAGCGCCGCCAGCCGTGGGAACAGCTATTACACCCCGCTTTACCTCAGCGATTTGTGCAGCAGTCATCAGCGCGTCGCTGCCTGCGAAATCAACAGTCCCTGTAATTAATGCTTTGATGCCAGCACCGCTACCAGTTCCTTGGTAGTTTACAGTAATTTGATTTGCACTTCTCATCTGAGAGAAGTAGCGATCGTAAAGGGGTTTCGGAAAAGTGGCTCCCGTACCGTTTAGGGTAACAGCAGCTACAGCGGAACTAATCAAAGTCAGCGAAAATGCTGCTGCTGCTAGTGTCACTATAAAACTACGTCGCCAACGTCCTGTGAAAAAATTCATATTCCTCCTCTCCCTTAATAGCCGACTTTGCAAATCTACGACCTAGGATAGACTGAAATCCGCAAGGAAAGGGAGCAAAAAGAATAAGGTTGTTTTAAATTTTGGTTAATAATAGATTAAATAATAAAAGAATAAGCTTGTCTTAAATTTTGGTTAATAATAGATTAAATTTTTCGACCGAAAACTCGGAAACCTGATTTATTAAATACATCAGGGAGCGGACTGTGCGATCGCCACTTCATAAATTTTACCTTTTTTCTTAACTTTAAATATTTTACATGACTGCAAAAAATCGGCAAACTTGGTGTCCAAATCCAGCGATTTCAGCTTTTTAGTAATTGGTTGACCGTATTGCTTTTTAAATTCGCCGGCCACCTGGGGAATCGGAATGTAACTACCTGGAGATTCAGCAGTTAATGCCATTACAATTTTTGCTACCGATGCTTCGAGGGCGGCAGATAATTCAATTTTTGAATCGGAGGGTTGTTGAACGAGTCCCACTTGATGTTCTGTACCGATTAATTTAATTTTAAACGTAGCTGATTGCAACTGCAAAAATTTGATTAAACTAGAAGCTTTACCCAAAAAGCTTTTTACAATTAAATCAGCATGAGAGTGATATTTAGCAAAAAAAACTTTCTTAATTCTTGTTACAGGAATAGCATCCTCTTTCAACTCATTTTTTGCAGAGTCAATTATTTCTACAAGTATATTTTTTAAAACATCCAGCGACTCAATAGCCTTTGAATTGACAGCAGGTATTATTTCTGGCAAATTTTGCTCCGCAATATTTGGAGGAACAGCAACGGTCGCCAAAGATGGTTCAAGCACCGGGGGAAGTTGGTTTTGTGCTGACTCCGCCAGTGCTGCTGCTGGGGAATTTGTAGAATTGAACGCAACATTACGGCGCTCTTTAAAAAGCTCAGCCACACTATAAAAACGAGCGATTCGCTCATCAATAGATTTGTGTTCAGCCTTCAACAACTCTGCAACTTGATTAGCCAATTCTTCAAAACTAGGGATTTCCTCTTCCCTTTCGCAAGAATAGTGCTTGCTCTCACCATTCTGACAGTTTTCTACAGACAAAACCGAATTTTGCCGACGCACCCGAAACACAGTCACTCCCTGATTTTGCAACTGATTGCAAAGATGATTTAACAAACCATCCGAAGAACAGACAAAAACTTGTCGCACATCCCGATATCGATATAAAATAGCAGCGCCAAAAGCAATCATCTTACCATCAGCACTATTCGCACCGCCCGGAACGTGAATCAGTTCGTAACCGCGATCGTAAAGTTCAGCATCCAACTTCCCCGTACTCGGATTTTTCCAGTTAGCAAAAGCAATTTTAACTTGCAGGGGATAGTCGCACAAACCCGCTAAAAATTGTTCTGTATTAAGCTTAAGTTTCAGATTTTCGGCATCTAACAGCAAAATCGCAATCCCGCCGGACTCTGTGGTGGTTGCAGGGGCGATTCCTTGCGGGATAACTTCGTTTAACCGTGTTTCGGTGCATTTGCGACTGAAAGACTGCGGACTGGGCGGCTCAAAGAATTGTTTGCGGCAAGCTTTGCAAAGATACCGCTGGTGCCCGTTGGGACGGCCGTTTTTACGAAGTTGGTCAGATTCGCATCGAGGACATTTCATTAACCCATTATGCAGCCTACTCCCGAACCGAACAAGGCATTACCTATCTTCTTCTTTCTCTTCCTTCGCGCCCTTGGCGTCTTCGCGGTTCGTTAAATACGTATGTTTTGAGCGGTTCAGGAGTAAATTGTGGCAGTCGATCGGCTCATAATAACAAAAGAACGTTAACAATTCTTAAAAAAAATGGCTAGAGACTTGCGGGGATTCCTAAAACTACTCGAAGAACGGGGACAACTGCGCCGGATTAGCGCCTTAGTCGATTCCGACCTCGAAATTGCCGAAATTTCCAACCAAATGCTGCAAAAAGGCGGCCCTGGACTGCTGTTTGAAAACGTCAAAGGGGCCGAATTCCCCGTCGCAATCAATCTGTTGGGTACGGAAGAGCGCGTTTGCTGGGCGATGAACATGGAAAAGCTGATCGAACTAGAAGAGCTCGGCAAAAAACTGGGAATGCTGCAACAGCCAAAACCGCCGAAAAAGATTTCCCAAGCGATAGAATTCGGCAAAGTGCTGTTTGACGTAGTAAAAGCCAAACCGGGCCGCGACTTTTTCCCAGCTTGTCAGCAAGTGGTATTTGAAGGAGAAGGGCTGGATTTGAACAAAATCCCGATGATTCGCCCTTATCCGGGAGATGCGGGCAAAATTATCACCCTGGGTTTGGTAATTACCAAAGATTGCGAAACGGGCACGCCGAATGTGGGGGTTTATCGGTTGCAGTTGCAGTCAAAAAACACGATGACTGTACACTGGTTATCGGTGCGGGGGGGCGCGCGGCACTTGCGGAAAGCGGCGCAGGCTGGTAAAAAGTTGGAAGTTGCGATCGCCCTGGGAGTCGATCCCCTGATTATTCTCGCCGCAGCAACCCCCATTCCTGTAGATTTATCGGAATGGTTATTTGCCGGACTTTACGGCGGTTCCGGCGTGCAATTGGCGAAGTGCAAAACGGTAGATTTGGAAGTACCGGCGGACTCGGAAATTGTGTTAGAAGGAACGATTACGCCGGGGGAAGTTCTGCCCGACGGGCCCTTCGGCGATCACATGGGTTATTACGGCGGCGTGGAAGATTCGCCGTTGGTGCGGTTCCACTGCATGACGCACCGCAAAGACCCGATTTATCTGACCACATTTAGCGGGCGGCCGCCGAAAGAAGAAGCAATGATGGCGATCGCGCTTAACCGTATTTATACGCCTATTTTGCGGCAGCAAGTATCGGAAATTGTCGATTTCTTCTTACCGATGGAAGCCCTGAGTTATAAAGCGGCAATTATCTCGATCGATAAAGCATATCCCGGTCAAGCGCGCCGGGCTGCTTTAGCATTTTGGAGTGCATTACCGCAGTTTACTTACACTAAGTTTGTGATTGTTGTCGATAAAAGTATCAACATTCGCGACCCGCGTCAAGTAGTTTGGGCAATTAGTTCTAAAGTCGATCCGGTTCGGGATGTATTTATTCTGCCGAATACGCCTTTTGATACGTTAGATTTTGCCAGTGAAAAGATTGGTTTGGGAGGCAGAATGGGGATTGATGCTACTACGAAGATGCCGCCGGAAACCGATCACGAATGGGGGGAAGTTTTGGAGTCCGATCCGGATGTGGCGGCGATGGTAGAAAGGCGTTGGGCTGAGTATGGTTTGGCAGATTTGAATTTGGGTGAAGTCGATCCGAATTTGTTTGGATATGAGATGAAGTAGGGGAATCAACCGTAAAGGCGCAGAGGAGGAGGGGAGAGTGATAATTTCTCCCTTTTTTTCGGAATTTTGATAAACTTAGAGTAACGTTTAGTCACTTCTGAGATTTTCAGTATGTTGGAATAGTTGCTCACGCTTAAAAATGCAAAATGAAAAATTAAAGATGGAGGATACACCATGACATCGCAACTTCAACAAACCATCAATCTGGCTCGGTCACTTTCATTTACAGAGCAGCTTGAACTCCTAAAAACACTATCCACAATCATTCAACAAACCCATTCTCTAGAAAACCAAATCACGCCCGAAGCAGACACAGATTTTTCAGGAGAAAGCTTTCGCACATCCTGGCGACAAGCTGTAACCGGACAAACTCTACCCCTTTCTGAACTTTGGGAGGGCATCGAACAAATATCTTGCATTTGTTGCGACATTCCGGCAGGGGTTTAAACCCCTGCCTCAAAACGAAAGTCCACGCTTTGTGGACTGAAGAAATGATTGATTCAAAATTTAAAAAAAAGGATTGAAGCGGAGAGCGATCGCCTTTTCAGTCGTCTTTAGACGACTTGAGCTTTGATGCGGGGGTTTCAACCCCCGACGGACTGTTGCAAAAAAGGATTGAAGCGGAGAGCGATCGCCTTTTCAGTCGTCTTTAGACGACTTGAGCTTTGAGGCGGGGGTTTCAACCCCCGACGGACTGTTGCAAGAAGTGCAAAAACTAAATCACAAATCAGTTTACCGTTCCAAAACCTCAACCAAGTCTTCCACCATCACATCGAAGACAGCAGCAAGTTTCTGCAAAGCCGTATAGTCCACCGTTGCCATTTTGGGAGCTTGGGCGTATTTTTTAACCGTGCTGTAGGGAATTCCCGTTCTGTCAGAGACTTCTTTGAGCGTCCAACCCTTTTCCTCAGCTAGTTCTCGAACCCGCAACCGAATTAATCCCATCTTCCCGCTGACAAATCAGTTTACTGTTCCAAAATCTCAACTAAATCTTCGATCGCAATATCGAACGCACGGGCCATCTTGTCCAAAGCTGTGTAGTCAACGGTAGCCATGCCTGGAGAATTGGCATAGGTAATGATCGTGGTATATGGAATACCTGTTCTTTTGGATACTTCTGTCAGATTCCAACCCTTCTCTTGAGCAAATTCTCGAACTCGCAGCCTAATTCGTCCCATTCCCTCTTGACAACACTCGAGTATTCGAGTTTAATATAAAACATAAATAAGCGATCGCCCTCGGACCTGAGAAATCAAGGGCGATCGCCTTTCATTCACCACCCACAAAAGTGGGAAGGATTTTCCTATGATACCAAAACAACCGACATATCGCGATCGACTTCAACCTTGGTGCATAATTCGCCACCTCCCCAACTGTCAGCGCTTAACAGTCGCCCGTTTCGCCCGCCGCCCCGATGCCGAATCTTACCTAAATGCACTGCGCCGCTTAATGCCCGCAGTCCCGCATACAATTGTTTTCCTAAATGCGGTGTCTGTGTTAGATGAAAACAGCGTTCCAATTCCGGCACAATTGTCGATCGAAGTTTAAGCGTTGAAAAGTGTGAACAACAGGTAAGATGCCGGTTCCACAAACATTAAAATATGTTGTGGGGTGGGCATCTTGCCCGCCCAAGAAACAGGCAAGATGCCTGTTCCACAAATATTCAACTAAACTGGAAATAGATTTGAGTCAAGGAGTCACATCAATGCCATCTCCCTTCCCCGGTATGGACCCGTATTTAGAGCATCCTGAACTCTGGCCTGCCCTACATCACTTGTTAATTAGTGAAATTTTTAGATTTTTGTCTCCCCAACTGCGTCCTAAGTATTTAGTCTCGTTGGAAGTGAGAATCTATGAAACCGCTGACGACAATTTATCAATTGGCATTCCTGATGTAAACGTAATTCAGCCAAGAACTACAACCGAATTAATCACATCAAACGTAGCCATTGCAGCGCCCCCAACACAACCCTTGACAGTAAATATTCCCATGCCCTACCAGGTTCGGGAAGGCTATTTAGAAATTAGAGAAAGAGGAAACCAAGAACTAATCACCCTGATTGAACTCCTCTCGCCTAGCAATAAGCGCACAGGAAAAGGGCGACAAATGTACGAAGAAAAGCGAGAAGAAATTTTATCCAGTCGCACTCATTTAATTGAAATAGATTTATTGCGGCGCGGTCAAAGAATGCCAGTTATTGGCAATGACATTGAAAGCCACTATAGCGTTTTGGTGTGTCGGGGAAATCGCCGTCCCAGAGCAGATTTGTACGCTTTTAACGTGCAGAACCCGCTGCCTGCTTTTCCTTTACCACTGCGATCGGGCGATACCGAACCTATAATCAATTTGCAGGAATTATTCAATCAAATTTATGACATAGCAAGTTACGACCTCAAGATAGATTATCGCAACTGGGAAGTCATACCAGCGCTGTCAGAAGCCGATACAATTTGGGCAGATGCTTGGTTGCGCGATCGAGGATTGCGAGATTGATTTGGCGTACCGCCATCCTCTTAGTCTGCGGAGGCAGACTTCGTTTCTGTAGAAGCGATTTCAATCGCCGAATGACTTAATTCAAGCATTGCTTAACACCTAAACATCTTGACTTTGCATCAACCGCTGCTTCAAACGCGCCGGATCTCCCCGATCGACCACCTCGCCCTTTTCCAACAAAAAAGCCCCATCACAATAATTCAACTCATCCAAACGGTGAGTCACCCACAAAGCCGTAATCCCGCGATTTTTCACCAACCGCTGCACCGCCGCCACCAAATCCAACTGAGAATCAGGATCTAACAAAGCCGTCGGTTCGTCCAACAGCAGAATTTCGCAGTGACGGGCGATCGCCCCAGCAAGAGCAATTCGCTGCTTCTGGCCCCCACTCAAAGCATAAATCGGCCGCCGCTGCAAATCCAGCAAATTCACAGCCTCCAAAGCCTCCGCCACCCTCTCCCGCACCTGAACGTTAGAAAGATTTTCCTCCACCAAACCAAAAGCCACATCCGCACCCACCGTCGGCATCACCAATTGGTGGTCGGGGTTTTGGAACACAAAACCCACCCGCCCACCCAGGTCAATTTCTCCCGACTGGGGGTGCAGCAGCCCAGCCATCAGCCTCAACAGCGTAGATTTGCCGCTGCCGTTAGTACCCAAAAGCATCCAAAACTCGCCCTTGGGTACATCCAGAGAGCAACCTTGCAACACTCGATCGCCCGACGGCCAGCAAAAACCCAAATCCCGCACAGCAACGGCTGACTGGCTCATATCGGCACCAACACCCCCAGCCCTCATTCTGCTGTCATCGAGACAAAACCAGGGGATCTGCCTGTAGATGACGCCCCCGATTTCTGAGAAACCACCACCCCAGAAATCTCGCTGCTGAGTACAGCCACCTTTTTCTCAGGATTTTTCTCGCAGGTGAGTTCCAAAATTTGCGGTTGGGAGTTGCGAATCGCCGCCAGTACCTGCTGGTAAACAGTCTCAGCGTCTTCCTCCAACTTCCGCTGCACCGACAGCGAGACGGGCGTATTTTTCACAATGATGTCAATGCTGAACATTCGGTTTAAAAAAATTAACTGTAAGATCCCAATTTTAAGTATAGGTGCTGAGGAGCAGAAGAGGATGATGGGATGGAAAAGATGGGGGGATGGGGAAGATGAGGACAGTCATTCGATTTTAGATTTTAGATTTTAGATTTTGGATTGACTTGCGCGAGATCAATTCGGGGGCTTGAGGATTTTAGATTTTAGATTTTGGATTGAGCCCACGGATAAATCACGTGGCGGGTACCACCTTTGAAATTCGTGGTCATGGACGCAACTGGCACATGGTGATGAGTGCGATCGCCCCTCGAACAGGAAGAATACAAGTGCGATCGCCTCCTCTCAAACTCAAAGGCGATCGCGATTAATTTCACTCAAATAGAGTGGACAAAGCCCATGCTACAGAATCACAAAAGCATTTGCCGTCAAAGCGCTTTGCGCTACCCCTTGAACGATACCCAAATAACTGGAGTCGGCTTTAACTTTAATTGCTATAGAATTGACAGCAGGTTGTCCAGTCAGAGTCAAACTGACATTTTCAAAGGAGAGGCCGCCAAATGTATTCCCGTCGGTGAGACCAATTTTGTCGCCAGTCTTGAAGTCTGTAATCACATCTGCATCTGTTAAACTGGTTGCGGCTATCTGTCCCCCACCTAAGACAAATGTATCGTTTCCATCGCCACCGGTGAGAAAATCTTGATGGCGATCGCCATAGAGAAAGTCGTCGCCAGCACCACCAGTTAGGCTATCTTTCTCTTTACCGCCCCGGATAGTATCATTGCCTTCTCCTCCGGTAAGAGTATCGTTGTCATTGTTGCCTAATATTTGGTCGTTGCCAGCACCACCTTCAAGGGAATCTGACTCTTTACCGCCGGATAAACAGTCATTACCCGCACCTCCGTCAATTGTATCGGCTCCTTGCATTCCGTTAACTGTATCAGCGCCGCTGGTGCCGGTAATTTTATCGCTGCCAGATAGGGCTAAGATTTGTTTACCAGTAGCAGTCGAGGGCAGTGAGAACAGCAAAATATCATCATTACTGTCTGAGAGGTTGTAAAATAGACCCGTAACAGTGTTTGCTGATTGCCCAGTAGGATTGCCTGAGCCGGGGGCATTAATTGTTGGTGTTGCGATATCTACAGGTGTACCGAAAATCTGTGGCGATGTTCCCCCATTAGAAATATCTGGCAATGTGGAAGCGTCGGGTACTTTTCCACCACCGCGCCCTAATTGCAGAGTTTCGCCACTCCGAGGGGTTAATGTGACGCTACCTTGAGCAACACTGACCTGTAAACTGTAATCAGCAGCAGAAGCTGTGGAATTGGGAAATGTAGTGTTACTGCTGACGCGGATTCTGTAATCAATACCTGCGCGCGGAACAGTAAGCTGTGAGTTCAAACCGCCGCCGCTGTTATTATCTGAGACAAAAATTTCGGGATTCTTAGGGCTGATGACTGCTACGAAAGGGTCAAAGCCTATTGTTGTACTGCTAAGGGAAATTTTGAGCGGTTCGTTGTCGAGTGATGTACTTACGAGAAATTCATCAGCAAGTGTGTTACCACCTATACCTGGAAAAGTAAAGTCTTTGTTGACCTCCAATTTACCAGTTAATGCAACCGTACTTCCCGTTAGAGGGCTGCTAAAGTTGCTACCTCTCGGAACTAAACTGACATTACCATTAGGAACGCTGGCCTGTAAAGTGTAGGGATAAGTAGACAATAGGTCGGTAACAGAATCCACGCTAAAGACGCGCACTTTGTACTTGGTAGTGCCGTCAATTGTCAAAGAATCAGGAATTGTTGAAATGTCAAATATATCGCCACTTTGGGAAGGCTGACCAGGCGCAATCAATGAGTTTGTACTAATACCACCCTCATCGTCATTATCAGCAAGAACCTTACCCGTATTGGCATCTATAATTTCTAAGAATGTGTCAAATTTGCTTTGATCTGTAGCATCCAGAGCAAGTGTGATTCCTTGCCCGATTGCATCTGTATTTAAGTCATATTCATCCAGCCAGGTATAGCCACCGATATACCTAGCTGGAAACAGAAAGTCATTGTTATCCAACCGACCCGTTTTTGTATCAGAAGTGGTCATTTTAGTTTACCTCACCAATTAAATTTTATTGAAATGAATGATATTTTTCTAAGAGGCGAGAAAACGGGTTTCCTGGTAGATATCTAGTTGAGAAAGCAAACATCTTTTAGAGAAACCCGGTTTCTTGGCATAATTCCTGCGAATTTTACAAGAAAGAACCACTATTCAGAGCAGATTGATTCACGTTGTAAACCAATCCTAAATAGTTATCCCCCGATTTAATTGCCGTTGAACCTACAGCCGCCGCTCCATCTAAGATGATCTTCACTGACTCAAAAGTTAATTGACTGTAATTAACACCAACTAACTTGATTTTATCTTCAAAACTAAAGTCAGTAATAAAATCAGCTTCATTAGCATTAATAGCAGGGAATTCTAAGACAAAGTTATCCTTTCCTGCGCCACCTGTAAGCACATCAAATCCTTTATCTCCCCATACCTCATCATCGCCATTGCCACCAAGTAAGACATCATTTTCCTTGCCACCATAAATGGTGTCATTACCCTCGCCACCGGTGAGAGTGTCATTCTCATTATTACCACTCAATACGTTATCACCATTGCCACCAGATAATTGATCGGAATGTTTTCCGCCAAATAATTGATCGTTACCATTACCACCATCAATGGTATCAGCACCTTTGTTACCAAAAATCGTGTCATTACCGTCACTTCCGGTCAAGTTATCATTACCTGATAACGCAAAAATTGGTTTGCCAAATGCTGATTCTGGGATGTTATTGTCATCTCCATCTGTCAGTAAATATTGGTTATCTACCACTTGATCTTGTGGGAAATTAGTGGGTTCTCCACGATCGATTAGACTGATTGATGGCGTGTTAATTTCTACTGTTGCCGTTGGTGTTACTAAGGGTACTACCGTTACTGATGGTGGGGCAGTTGGTGCGGTATTTACAATCAGATTAACTGCACTCGAAGCACTAGATATATTACCTGCTGCGTCAGTAGCTATGGCAGTAAAGGCATAATTGCCATCGGCTAAAGTTTTTGTAGGGGTAAAACTCCACTTACCGGAAGCATCCGCTGTGACAGTACCAAGTTCAGTTGTACCTTGCAAGATTTTCACGGTACTATTGGCTTCGGCAGTCCCCGCCAGAGTTGGAGTGGTACTTTTAGTTGTGCCAGTGGTAGTCGTGAAGGTGGGTACTGGGGGTACTGTTGCATCTATTGTCAGATTGACTGCACTCGCGGCACTAGATGTATTACCTTCGGCATCGGTGGCTGTGGCTGTAAAGGCGTAAGTACCTTCAGTTAAGGCAGTAGAAGGTGTAAAACTCCACTTACCCGAAGCATCCGCTGTCGTAGTGCCGAGTTCAGTTGTACCTTGTAAGATTTTCACGGTACTATTGGCTTCGGCAGTCCCCGCCAGAGTTGGAGTGGTACTTTTAGTTGTGCCAGTGGTAGTCGTGAAGGTGGGTACTGGGGGTACTGTTGCATCTATTGTCAGATTGACTGCACTCGCGGCACTAGATGTATTACCTTCGGCATCGGTGGCTGTGGCTGTAAAGGCGTAAGTACCTTCAGTTAAGGCAGTAGAAGGTGTAAAACTCCACTTACCCGAAGCATCCGCTGTCGTAGTGCCGAGTTCAGTTGTACCTTGTAAGATTTTCACGGTACTATTGGCTTCGGCAGTCCCCGCCAGAGTTGGAGTGGTACTTTTAGTAGTGCCAGTGGTAGTCGTGAAGGTGGGTACTGCGGGAACAACACCATCAACTAATACACCTGTGGTGCTGCCGCTGCTGAAGGTTAAGGTAGCTTTGGTGTTGCTGGCATTTTGAATGGTGGCACCGGTGGGTAAGGATAAGGCTGTGCCAACTGTGATGCCGTCGGTATCTAAGGTGCCAGAGGCAACAGTATAACGGAAGGTATGGGTGGTGGCAGATGCTCCTGTACCATTGAGGATAGCGTTGACAGCACCGCCAGTATCTAGGGTAATGGGTAAGTTTGCACCGCCAGTGATGGTGACGGCTTCGGAGAAGGTAACGGTGAAGTCCAGGTTTTCTCCGACTATGTAGGTTTTGTTCGCGGGTAGGCTGACACTGGTAATGGTGGGGGCTATAGTATCAATGACAAGGGCTTTACTCCCCCCAAGGGATTGGGCTGAACCCAAGACGGGAAGGGTTAAATTAGCATCGAGTCCCTCACTGTCTTTAATCGTGCCGCTATTGAGGGTGAGGGAGTTGGTGGCCAAGTATTCTAGGTCAGAACTATTATCTCCTGTTTGGACTGTGTATTTAAAGGTGAGGGTATCAGTGGCGCTACCGCTTAGGTAGGTAGCGAATTGATTGGTTGTACCGGTTTTCAGTTGCAGTTGAGGAATGGCTGTAACGGTTACAGGTTCGTCAAATTTTACCGTAATGTTGATGTCTTGGCCGACTTTGTAGAGTCCATCAGCGGTGGTAGAGGAGACTTGGGTGATGACGGCGGGGGAGAGACTCCACAACTCAATACCATTAATGCCGTCATTGGCAGTGAAATACAATTTACCATTTACGTTCGTGAGGTTTTCAGGGAGTGAAGTAACACTCGCTGGCCTGATGTCTTTAACCAAGACGGTACCTGCGGTTGTCCCATCACTTTTCCACAACTCATAACCATTGGTGCCGTCATCGGCAGTGAAATACAATGTGCCGTTGACATTCTCCATGTAGGGGAACCCTAAGAAAGCACTTGTCCCTGGGTTGATGTCTTTGACCAGGACGGTGCCAGCGGCTGTCCCATCACTTTTCCACAACTCATAACCATTGGTGCCGTCATCGGCAGTGAAATACAAGGTGCCGTTCACGTTCGTAAAATTGCCATCATATTTGTGGCTAAGACCTGAATTTACCCCTGGGTTGATGTCTTTGACCAGGACGGTGCCAGCGGCTGTCCCATCACTTTTCCACAACTCTTGACCATGGGTGCCGTCATCGGCAGTGAAATACAAGGTGCCGTTCACGTTCGTGAAAGACTGAGGCGGCGGTGAAGTTACACTCCCTGGGTTGATGTCTTTGACTAAGACGGTACCAGCGGCTGTCCCATCACTTTTCCACAACTCTTGACCATGGGTGTCATAGCCACTGAAATACAAGGTGCCATTTACGTTCGTGAGTTCGGAGGGGTTTGAAGTAACATCCCCTGGCTTGATGTCTTTAACCCAGACGGTACCGACGGCTGTCCCATCACTTTTCAACAACTCATCACCACCATAGATGCCGTATTTGGTGTTGGTGTAACGGTCAGTTAAATACAACGTGCCATTTACGTTCGTGAGGTTGTGGGGGAATGAATTTAAACCGAGATCGTTGAGCAAGAGGGTACCGGCGGCTGTCCCATCACTTTTCCACAACTCATAACCACCATTGGTGCCTTTCTCGACGCTGAAATACAAGGTGCCATTCACGTTCGTGAGGTATTGAGGGCCTGAACCACCTGTCCCTGGGTTGATATCTTTAACCAAGACGGTGCCAGCGGCTGTCCCATCACTTTTCCACAACTCAATACCATTAATGCCGTCATTGGCAGTGAAATACAAGGTGCCGTTCACGTTCGTGAGGTTGGAATAGCTGGATGAGAATGAACTACCTACCCCTGAGTTGATGTCTTTGACCAAGACGGTGCCGGCGGCTGTCCCATCACTTTTCCACAACTTTTCAAGACCATTGGTGCCGTCATCGGCAGTGAAATACAAGTTACCATTTACGTTCGTGAGGTTTCGAGGGAGTGAATTACCTGCCCCTAGAGAAATGTCTTTCAATAGCTTGAAACCTAACAAGCCAGAGTAAGTCGCCAAGGCTTGAGATCTGAAGGGAGTTGGGCAGTGGGAGAGGGAAGAGTCTCCAGGGTACTGATAAGTGAGTGACCAGGTGCCGCCTTTTGCCGCATTCCCGGTGGGGTTGGGGTTCGCACTGATAGCTGCACCGCTGAGTTGGTGTAATTTTTCGATAAATTCTGCCCCTGCATCTCCCGCCGCAACGGAGCACCCATAAAGAAAGATGAGGCTTCCTGTCCTTCCCCACTGTTGTAATTGGTGGGCGTATAGGTTCAGAGTATCCAGACTCAGTTGGGTATTACCGAGATAGAGGATACCCGGAGCCCCGTGTGAAAGGATATGTATCGCTTCAATATCTTTTTGATTGGCTAAGGCATTAGTAATTTGTGTGATGCCGCTCAAATTTTTATTTAAAATCACAAGTTGAGCGCTATCTATACCTTGGATCAGGCTTTGATAGTCTTGTACAGAGGAGTCAACGAAAATAATTTGCTTGTTCATAGTAGTCACCTTTTTTATTGTTTGTTGAGTCTAGGACTTACGTATTCAGGGCAATGACCAAGGTAGTAACTAGGCTTTTGGTATCTCACCAGAAGCTGAGTATAAGGAGATATTGTCTGAGTGCGTAAGTTCTCTACAAGTGCGATCGCCTCCTCTCAAACTCAAAGGCGATCGCGATTAATTTCACTCAAATAGAGTGGACCAAGCCCATGCTACAGAATAACAAAAGCATTTGCCGTCAAAGCGCTTTGCGCTACCCCTTGAACGATACCCAAATAACTGGAGTCGGCTTTAACTTTAATTGCTATAGAATTGACAGCAGGTTGTCCAGTCAGAGTCAAACTGACATTTTCAAAGGAGAGGCCGCCAAATGTATTCCCGTCGGTTAGACCAATTTTGTCCCCAGTCTTGAAGTCTGTAATCACATCTGCATCTGTTAAACTGAGCGCTGCTATCTGTCCCCCAGCTAAGACAAATGTATCGTTTCCATCGCCACCGGTGAGAAAATCTTGATGGCGATCGCCATAGAGAAAGTCATCGCCACCACCACCAGTCAGGCTATCTTTCTCTTTACCGCCCCGGATAGTATCATTGCCTTCTCCTCCGGTCAGAGTATCGTTGTCATTGTTGCCTAATATATCGTCGTTGCCTGCACCACCTTCAAGGGAATCTGACTCTTTACCGCCGGATAAACTGTCATTACCCGTACCTCCGTCAATTGTATCGGCTCCTTGCATTCCGTTAACTGTATCAGCGCCGCTGGTGCCAGTAATCTTGTCGCTGCCAGATAGGGCTAAGATTTGTTTACCAGTAGCAGTCGAGGGCAGTGAGAACAGCAAAATATCATCATTACTGTCTGAGAGGTTGTAAAATAGACCCGTAACAGTGTTTGCTGATTGCCCAGTAGGATTGCCTGAGCCGGGGGCATTAATTGTTGGTGTTGCGATATCTACAGGTGTACCGAAAATCTGTGGCGATGTTCCGGTATTCAAATTACCTGTCGATGTTCCGGTATTCAAATTACCTGTCGATGTTCCGGTATTCAAATTACCTGTCGATGTTCCGGTATTCAAATTACCTGTCGATGTTCCGTTACCGCCACTGTTCGACGATGATCCGGTGTCACCACTGCGGGGGGTCAAAGTGACAGTATTGCCCGAAGAAGTGCTGACCTGTAAGCTGTAATCAGCAGAGGAAGCTAATGCAGTTTTACTGCTGACACGGATTCTGTATTCAGTATTTGCTTGGTACGGGACAGAAAGCAGCGCATTCTTACCACCGCCACCGTCATTATCGAAGTCAACAACTTCCCCAGTATTAGCGTTGACAACTTCCACATAAGGGTCAAAGCCATTTGTCGTGCTGCTGAGGGAAATTTTGATCGGTTCGCCCACCGAGGATATTTTGACTTGAAATTCATCAGCAAGTGTGCTGTCCTTACTGGGAGCCTTGACCGGAAAAGTAAAGTCTTTGGCGCTCTCCAATTTACCAGCGAAGGTAATAGAGTTGCCCGTTAGAGGGCTGCTGCTGAAGTTGCTACCTCTCGCAACTAAACTAACATTACCATTAGGAACGCTGGCCCGCAAACTGTAGGGATAAGTAGACGACGAGCTGGTAAATGAATTCACGCTGGTGACGCGGACTTTGTACTTGGCGCTGCCGTCAATTGTCAAAGAATTAGGAATTGCCGGATCGTCAACTAAATCAATATTTCCTGCAGGCTGACCGGCTTCAATCAATGAGTTTAGACTCTCTGAAGATCCATCGTCTGAATCAGCAACCACCCGACCCGTATTGACATCTATAACTTGCAGAAACGGATCATATTTGCTGTTTGGATCTGTAGTTGTAAGAGCAAGCTTGAGTGCTTCCCCGATCGCATCTGTATTCAAGTCATATTCATCAGCCCGCGTGAAGCCACTAAGCTCAGGGGGAACTGGAAAAATAATGTCATTGTTATCCAATTGACCAGATTTTATATCAGAAGTAGCCATGGTAGTTTACCTCAAGAATTAAAATTTGTTGAAATGAATGATGTTGGAATTTCTGTAACTCAACATCAATATCGACTAAAGAAACCGGGTTTTTTACTGAATCTGTGGCCTTCAACGAAGTATTTTCGTAAAAAACCAAGTTTCTAGGACTTTATGCGTAAGTCAGATCGAAATTAGTGGGCTAATTTCTCTCAGAGAAGGCCAGAAATCCTTGCAGGGGAATAAATTTTCTGATCTTGACTCAATAGTGATCTTACAATTGACTCAAATAAGGAATTACCTCCCGCATAGAATCCAATAAGGAATGATGCGATGTCAGAGATTTAACAAGCTTACTCATATCCTCCTTGCATTCCTTAGTTTTAAGGAATTCTTCTGCTATCTCAACCAATAAATAGAGATTATCTGGATCGGCACTAAAAGCCTTAACATTCTCTGTCAGAAGCGGTTGAAAGCGGAAGTATTCGCTCTCTCCGTCAAGTAATTCTTTGGCAACATAATCATTGGCATCATTTGAACCATCAAACAATACATCTAGCATCGGGATACCTTTGACTATGCTTACCCAATTCAAGCTACCCCACTCTTTCGCTTCTTCAACTGTAATCCGATTCAAAGCCATACCAGAACCAAAAGAAGCGACTACAGAAGGAAAATCTTTAAATTGTTTGCGTCCTTCGGCGATTGCACAAAGTACAGGGTTATTGGCAACAACACCGCCATCAATTAAAGGGATACCTTCATCCGGGATTTTTATAGTTGTCTCTTTCCCTGCTTTTGTAGCTGTTTTTGCCTTTACTTTAAGAGATTTAAGAAATTCCTTATTCTGGGTAACGTGAGCTGGAAAAGCCATAGGTGCAGCGCACGATGCTCTACAAACCTCCCACACTGGCATTGTTTTATACTCTTCTCGATAGTTCTTGAAGATTACAGCATCGTGATTATAGACATCGTAGCTTGGGATGACTACTAATTTTGGCAATTGACCAAATTCCTGACAGCCAAATACACTTTTGATTACCTCCTCCAGACCTTGGCCATCGGAGAAAGGTTGAAGCATAAATTTCTTGTCATTCTTATCGTCTTGACAAAATAGATGTAAAGGATCTAATTTGCTGAAGTCAATATTTTCCTGAATCACCTCACCCAACCAAACTTTCAAAGTCTCTTTGAAATTAGGAAAAATTTTCATGCCATTTTCTAGGTAAAATCCCTTCAGTTGTTTGGCGGAAAGTCCACTAGCTATTCCGCAAGCAATCAGGCTACCTGTGGAAGTTCCGGCAATGATATCAAAGTAATCTTTTAATTCCTTTTCGGGATTCTTTTCCTGTAGATCTTCTTCTAGCTTTTCTAGCAAAACCGCCGTTAAAAGACCACGAATTACGCCACCGTCAAAAGAAAGAATATTGTATGGAGATTTTGGATGTTTATGGGTGAACATTTCAGTTCCTCTCTGAATGATAGGTTGTTAATTTAGTGACTCGATACTAATTTCCAAAGTTTTCGTGATAAGAGAAGGTGTTACATCGTTGGCAATTTACAGATTTTTTTCATACTTACCTTATGCTCACGAGTCCTTTAGTTCGTAGTTACACAATAACCTTCTCACCTCAGCCCTCACAGTGGGAAAAAGTCAGAAAAGGCCAGAATTTTATATGAAGATTTAATAACTAAAGTAAAAAAAAGTAACAAGAGTCAGAAAAAGTGATAGTCTATAAGAGTAATTACTTAGTCACTGTTTTACAGTCACAGCTAATGACTCTCGAAGAAGCCTTAGCAATTTTAGACACCCTACTCAAACCAGGCCACTTAAACGACGTTCAAGACCTAGTATTCCGCCAATCTTGGCAAGGACAGTCTTATCAAAACATGGCGGATACATCAGGATACGATGCCGACTACTTAAAAGATATCGGTTCCCAATTATGGCGAACAATTTCTCTGGCATTGGGAACTCAAGTCACAAAACGCAATATTCACTCAATCCTTGAATCATGTACACGCCCGTCTCCAGATAAAACACCGAAAACCACATCACCAAATTTGCCCGATTGTTGGGCTAATTGTCACCTTTGGGAAGCTTTGGGCTTAAAACGTTATCCAGAGGAACAAGCGATCGCCTTCCCAAATCCTTCCCTAATAACAAAAACCCACCACAATTTATCAGAGGCGATCGACGTTTCTATTTTCTACGGGCGTACTCAAGAATTAGCTACCCTTAAACATTGGATTTTACAAGATCGTTGCCGCTTAATTACCCTGATCGGTATGGGCGGAATTGGCAAAACTGCTTTATCGGTAAAGTTAGCAGAAGAAATTCAAGGTGAATTTGAATTTGTCATCTGGAAAAGCCTGCAAGATAGTTCACCTTTACCCGAAGAATTAGCTAAAATTATCCAATTTTTATCACAGGATCAAACTACCGATTTACCCCAGGTTGTAGGCGAACGCATCTCTCTTCTTATCAAGTATTTACAGCAGCATCGGTGTCTGATTATCCTTGATGATTTAGACTTCCTTTGCCAGAGTGGTAGCTATGCAGGCACTTACCGCGACGGATTCTCTAACTACAGCCAACTTCTGAGACAAATTGCTGAAACCAATCACCAAAGTTGCGTGCTAATTGTCAGCAGAGAAAAAGCGAGAGAAATTGCATCTTTAACCGGAGCAACTTTACCCGTCCGATTCTTGCAACTGCAAGGTTTAGCACCAGTCGCAGCCAAGGAAATCCTCAAACTTAAGTCTTTAATAGGAACCCCTGCTGAAGAAGCGGAACTAATAAAATGCTACCAAGGTAATCCTATAGCTTTAAAAATAGCAGCGAGTTCCATCCAAGATTTATTTGCGGGGAATATTCGAGATTTCTTAGAACAAGAAGAAACTATTTTTAATGGGATTCGCCTTTGGTTAGATGAACTATTTAATCGCTTATCTCCGATAGAAAAACAAATTTTTTACTGGTTAGCGATTAACCGAGAACCAGTTTTGCCGACAGAACTTCTAAATGATATCGTCCCGCCAGTTTTCCAGGCAGAATTATTAGAAAGCTTAGAATCTCTCCAGTGGCGCTCTCTCATTGAACAAGCCGCAATTCAAGTCCCGGAAAAAAGTATTTTTGGCTTCACTCAGCAGCCATTAATCAGAGATTATATCACAGAAAAAATAATTGAGCAACTCTACCAAGAAATTACTAGAGAAGAGTGCAATAGTTCTACATCCTCTTGTTCCTTGTTTCCTTTTCTTCAAAACTATGCTCTGATTAAAGCTACAGCCGAAGAGTCGGTCAGAAAAAATCAAATTAGCGCCATTGTTACGCCTTTAATTTCCCGACTCCTAGTTACGTACAACACCACCGAAAAGTTAGCGGAAAAACTAAATTACATTTTAATCAAATTAGCAGAGCAGGGTGTAGCACCCGGATATGGGGCTGGTAATATCTTCAATTTATTATGTCAACTTCAACTAGATTTAACGGGCGCTGATTTTTCTGATATCACTATTTGGCAAGCAGATATGAGGGGTATTAATCTGTACCAAGTCAACTTTTCTGGATCTAATTTAGCCAAATCGGTTTTTAGTAGACCAAGAGAAAATAGTCATAATTTAGTTAGAGATGGCCGCGAACAAACGATTGAATGTTCAACGGTTGAAATGCAGAAGTATGGAAAAAATCTCTCCCCTTCAAGAATTTATGAAGGCATGAATATCAAGGGCGTTACAGGTTTAACTCAAGGGCAAAAATCCTTGCTAAAAGCTTTAGGTGCTGTCGAGTAAGCTGTCAAATTATTTAATTTGGCAACTAAAAAGTCCCGATGTTCCGATGTTTATCGTTTAGTTGGTGGGTGATGCTGTGGGGCTAGACCGCCCTAAAGCCCTTGTGACAGTTCCTAAGTCTTGCGGGTTCGTAACCGTTTGTGATAAACCTAGTTAAATCTATAGGATTTAACCTAAAATGATTACAGGTAAAGCCACCGCAAACGCCAAATCGTAAAACGCCCAATCGTAAGCAGTTCTTTACCGAATATGACAGCCAAGACAACATTTTTGTTGAATCATTGAGGCGGATTTTGATTGACCGAGAAAATGGGATGCAAGCCCCGTCCTTTTAGGACGGCTTTATGCTATAGTTTAATTGGTTGAAATCCCCACCTAAGATTGCAGCGATATATACTCATCTTGAGTTGAAACCGGGACTGATCCAGTAATAGGGAAAGACCCAAGGGCAATGGTTAAAATCCAACCTGGAAGCAAAACAAAGTATTGTTAATGTTTTTCAAACAAAACGATACATATAGTCGGGATAGGGCATTGCCACGACTTAAAATGAACATGGAGGCGCTCGTAAGACTACTTCGGTAGCATTGGTCGATGAAGTGTTAAGAATCCTCTCGCCTTTAGGCAGGGGAGTATGTCAAAAAAGTAATTCCCCACTAGGTTGAGGGAATAGGGGGCTTGCCGTTTAGCCTCTGGGTGCTAAATTCACTCAAAATGTCGATCGCTAGCAATCTCTAGTTTTTAACCAGCGGTTTCTCACTCATTTTCATGCTCAGCAATTGCCCTGAGCTCCGAAACCCGGATTCTCTCATACTTGATTGAGAGAGAAACCCGGTTGCTCAATCATTTTCCGGCTTTGAGCAATTGCCCTGAGCTCCGAAACCCGGATTCTCTCATACTTGATTGAGAGAGAAACCCGGTTGCTCAATCATTTTC